>CAYMWC010000009.1:0-54088 GCA_964393695.1 uncultured Pleurocapsa sp. | reverse complement strand
TGGGTTTAAATTTAACTGCGGTGATTATTTCTAGTGTTTTATTTGGAGTTTTACACCTTAGCGGTGTAGGACAATGGCCCTATGTAGTCTGGGCAACTATTGTCGGTTTTGCCTTGGGATATTGCGCCCTAGTAACAGGAAATTTAGTTGTGCCTGTCGTCGCTCATATTATTACTAATCTAGTTTCTAGCTTTTTATGGAAAATTAATCATTGGCAGAAACAACAAGTTAGTTCTGGTTCGGATGAATAACCTTTTCTAGCAATCATCTACATAAAAGCCAAAACATTATTTTGGTATTCTGCGGGATCTTGACCTTTATTACTAGTAGATCTGGTTGATAGTTTAGAAATTGCTTCAATTCTGCTGTTGCTAGTTGGATGGGTACGTAAAAATTCTGGAGTACCACCTCCACCTTCTAATTTTGCTAGAAATTCAGCAAAAGCTTCCGCAGGATAACCTGCCTGTTGTAAAACTTCTAAACCACTACTATCAGCCTCATATTCATAATCACGACTTCGAGGTAAATCTACCGTTACTTGATAGGCAATTTGAGCTAAAGCACTGGTATCAACTCCCACAGTACTAGCAATACCTTGGGCAGCTACTGCTTGTTTTAAAGATTTAATCCCATGTTTTTTATTAATATGAGATATTTCGTGTGCTAATACTGATGCTAATTGCGCTCTGGTTTCCGCTGTTTGAAGTAAGCCAGTGGTGACATAGACAAATCCTCCTGGTGTAGCAAAAGCATTGACTTCCTCACTTGCCACTACTTGAAAAGTAAAGGGAATGTCACGACTATCACTGCTATTGAGTAATTCTTGTCCCAGGTTACTAACATATTCCTGAACCTGAGCATTATCGTAAAGTGGGTATTGACTTAATATCTGTTCATTGGTCTGTTTGCCTATTTCTACTTCTTGTTCGTCAGAAATATTCGATACCTGTATATATTGAACCGCTCCTTCAACAGCATCTAAAATATCGATAGCAACTAGCGTCGATTTATCCTCAATTAACTTAACGTTTTTTGGTTCGACGGTAGATTTGGCGGATATCGATAAGCTCAAAATACTAACTAGCATCAAGCCTACAACAAACGATTGCCATATTTTAGACTTTGCCCTGCTGCTCATATTGATTTCATTGCTAACCTATACTAGCTATTTATCGGGTTCTTATATTTTAGCTAATTAGTTAAGCTATCAAGCCTTCATATCCATCAAGAATAAAAAAACGCGATCGCTTTCCATTAAATTGTTTAGCGAATTAACCTGACTAACTGAAGAGGGTGAATCCTCGTCCCAAAAAACGATGCTGTCATCTAGGGGTTTAATTTCAGTTTGGGGATAGTAAAAAGCTAAGATGCGATCTGCTGACCAACCTAAGTTTGCCAAATTATAAGAACCATACTGACTCAAGCCGACACCATGACCAAAACCACCGCCAATAAAGGCATAGCCACTAAGTTTTTGATTATCTTTGTAAATTGGTTGTAAATAGAAAAAGGTACTGCGAGGGGGTTCTAAAGCACTGCGGACTTCATTTTTGTGTAGTTCTAGAGTACCTTTGTCAGTTTCAATAGCCAAAGTCAAAATTCGACCAGAACGCGATCGCTCTTTAATCTCCATAGATTTAATTGTTTTGAAATCAGCTAGAGGATGGCGAGTTTTTTGCAGATACTTACGAAGATCTTGATTAAGATTAGTGATGCTTCTAGTTTTGCGCCAGCGAAATACTCCTGTTCTTTCGGTTTCATTAAAGCCTTTGGTCATACTAATAAAGCGACGAAAGGTTTGTTCATCATTGAGAGGATATTTGCTTAAATCCCAAACAGCACGAGGTGCATCAATTACAGGCTGAAGATAGGGACGCTGATCGCCATTCCAAGTATCTTCAAAACCTGCGGTTACACCACCAGTCGTCGAAGAATAAAGAGCGTCAACTAATTCATTATTGTAAGTGAGAACTAAACCTGCGGTTTGAGCGATCGCGCGATCGCTAATCGGATTAGTATCATTTAAGCCCATATACACTTGACAGTGAACAGTAGCACAGAGTTGATAATCATCGACAGCAAAACGTCTTAAGTTACGTAAAGCATAAGTACGGGCAATAATTGTTTGGGCAGCAACCGCTTGAGGAGGAGCATTAGCACCAATTTCGTGGGGAACAACTCCTCGCAGATAAGTTTCTAAAGGAACATCATTAACTAAAGTAAATTCCCCGTGCGCATTAGGCTGAAGTTTTAAACTCCCACCATAAAGACGACTCTCCTCAGGATTATTAGTCGTATTAACTTTGACTAAATTTTTACTACTAGTAATTTCCACCTCATCATGACGATACTGCTTACCATCAATAACTAAAGTAATTTTAGGTTGCTGGTTAAGAAGCTCAGTATCCAAATAGGGACTAGTATAACCATTTGCCTCCAGACTATCCAAGAGCCAACGACGAACTAAGGGAGTGCTATAAACATCCCTTTTTGCCCAGACTTGCCAACGTCCAGGTTGTGCCACTTCTACCTCAATACCCAGCTTTTTCCAAGTATTAGCACTATCTTCAGCCGTTTCAAAGGTTGCGCGATCGCTTAAAATCAATTTTTCATCAAGTTTTGGCTGAGGTAAAGGAGCAGAATCTACCTTGAGTAAAACCTTTTCGGTACTAATTGCAGGAGTCGATTGCGGTTGATTAGAAAAACTAACCTTTAAAGAATCGCCAGCCGTACTATTAATAGTAACTTGTTTAATTTCAGGCTCACTCTCATCCATTGGTGCAGCCCCTAATCGCTGAAGAATACCAATTTTTAAGTTAATTTCTGAGGCTTTATTAGTAGTACTGGCGATCGCTGACTGCATCCCCCACCAACTACTAAACCAGAAAACACCAAGGCAGATTATTATCTTATTCATTTCTAATTTTATTTGTTCGAGAAATGCAACAAGCAATTACCAGTTACTAAAGTAGCAATTAGCAAGTTTCTTTTAGTTAGATTAAGTTTCCTCTTCAGTCCTGTCAATTAATACTTCTCCCTTAATCATTCTCTCGGCTGCTTTTAATAGTTCATCCTCAACATAAGGCTTGACAAAATAACCTGTTGCTCCGCGAGAAGCCGCTATATTACGCATTTTCTGCGCTCCCCGAGAAGTTAACATGGCAATGGGCATCGAAGCTAGCTTTTCATCTTTTTGTAGTTGAGACAAAAGTTCTAACCCATTTAGCCGAGGCATTTCGATATCACAAAAAGCAATATCGCATTCTAAACCATCGCTCAGTTTTTCCCAGGCTTCCTGACCATCTCGTGCTTGTTCAACACGATAACCTGCTTTTTTGAAGGTCATGGATAATAACTCTCTGACGGTGACTGAATCATCAATAATTAGCACTAAAGGAGCATTACTAATTGCTGTTTCTGACTGACGATTTTTAATTCTCTTGACATTGACAGTGACCGATTCAGCTTCTTTATTTGCCCGATTAATTTCAATTAAATGCTGTGCCACATCCATCAGATCTTTTTCGGTGTAGGGCTTAGTTAAATAAGCTTTTGCCCCCAAATCACTAGCTATTTGTTTATGTTTATCTGCACCACGAGAAGTCAACATTGCCACAGGTATAGATTTGAGTTTGCTATCTTTATGCAGATTGGATAACAGTTCTAAACCATTCATCCTGGGCATTTCAATGTCACTAAAGATCATGTCACAAGCTAAACCACCTCGTAGTTTATCCCAAGCTTCTTGACCATCTCTAGCCTGTTCTACCCTATAGCCGAGTTTGTTGAAACTCATCGACAGTAGTTCTCGAACGGTAATAGAGTCGTCTACGACTAATACCATCGGTTCTTGCTGAATATTTTCTGTTTGAGACTGCTTAATATTTCTTTGATTATCGAAAATATTAAAGCCAATTTCAATTGTTCTCTTACCTTGGGCAATCTCAATTAATTCTAGAACATCCCCAATCGGCATAATCGTACCATCACCCAAAACTGTAGCTCCTGCAATACCTGGTGGCTTAGGAATTGGGCCATCAATTTGTTTAATTACAATTTCTTGTTCGGCTCGAACCTCGTCTACTTCCACCGCCAAGAGATTATCGAGACTACGAAGAATAACTACAGAAATGGTATCGTCATTGTTTTGATTGCTATTATAAATTCCTGCTCGGCGAATCTGACGATTATAATTAAGCAGACTATTTAAAGGTCTAAGGGGTAATAAAGTATTTTTCCAAGGAATACAGCGAACACCATTGGCATTAGTTTGAATATCGCTCGGTAAATATTCTTTGGTATCTTCCACTCCGTCGATAGGAAAAGCAATACTAGAATTGTTATCTACACAAGTTAGAGCTTTACAGATACTCAGAACTAATGGTAAACGAATTGTAAAAGTTGTACCTTTGCCTACTTCTGATTCGGTGCTAATTGAACCACGAATTTTTTTCAAGTCGGTGTTAACTACATCCATACCAACACCACGACCAGCAAAATCATCAGCCTGATCTTTAGTACTAAAACCTGGATGGAAGAGTAATTCGTAAACCTGTTGTTCTGATAGATTTTGAGCAGTTGCCCAACTAATTAAATTCTTTTCGATCGCTTTTTGTTTGACTATTTCGGGATCAATCCCTGCACCATCATCAGTAACGCTGATTACCGTCTGATTACCTTGAATAAAAGCTCGAATATGAATGTTTCCGACTTCGGGTTTGCCTTTTTTCAGTCTCTCTTCTGGTTTTTCAATTCCATGAGAAATAGCATTATTAACTAAGTGGGTCATGGGGTTATAAAGATGCTCAACAATCATTTTATCGATTAGAACATCTTTGCCTTCAACTTGAAGTTGAGTTTGTTTTTTCTGTTTGCGCGAAATATCTCGTATTGCTCTCGGTAGACGGTCTGCTGTTTGACCAAATGCCACCATCCGCGAAGAATTCATCCCTTCTTGTAACTGGCTGGTTACTTGCCGAAAAGTTTGAGCAACTTTATCGGTTTCGTCCACCACAAACTGAATATCGGATGCTGCCTCTCTAACTCTGACAATTAACTCAATAATATCTTGAGATAGTAAATGGAAGCCTGTAAAGCGATCCATCTCCAAGGCATCTAGTCCTTCTTCCTGAGTTTCAGCAGTATTTTTCACACCAGAATTCCCCGCAGCCACCGCAGCATTGGCACGAGACTGGCGACTGGCAAGCAACGCTCCTTCTAAAAGCGATCGCTCGTACATATCGTGCATCTTTGCACCAGCCTCTCCTAAAGACTGTACATGACCAAGCAGGTTATCCAAAAAGCGACGCAATCTTTCTTGGTCATCTTCTAAGCGATTACGTTTAACTACTAGTTCTCCGATCAGGTTATTTAAATCGTCTAGTTTCCGTACAGAAACCCGCATCGTTTGCTCGAAGGCCTGGGATTTGTTAACTGGAGATAAATCGGCTGAGGTGCTATAGCTTTTAGTTTTAAGTGGTTGTGTTTTTGGACTAGTTTCAGGTTGATTAATGGTGGTTATGGGTTCATCTCCCAGTAGCGAGTCTAAATCTAATAGTTCTAAATCTGACTCTAGGGAGCTTTCTATTGTTTCTGGGTCGCTAGTTGATTCTAAAACCAACGAATCTAAAGACTCTGTATTGGAATCTAAGTCAATCAAACTGTCGAGATCCCTACTATCTAAATTATCTAATCCTACTTCAGGTAAAGATTCTAATTCTGTTAAATCTCCCAGATCATCACTTGACAAACTATCTAGTTCGATGTTTTCAAGATCTTCAAGGTTATTGAAATTGGAATCAGAAGCATCAAAAGTTTCCAGACTTAACTCTTCTAAACCACTCTCTTGATTTGATTTACCAGTCAACGACTCCAGTGCTGTTAATCCTAGATCATCACTTGGCGGGCTATCGAGTTCAATGTGTTCAAGGTCTTCAAGGTTATTAAAATTGGAATCAGAAGCATCAAAACTTTCCAGATTTAGCTCTTCTAAATTACTTTCTTGGTCTGATTCAGCGGTCAACGACTCTAGTGCTGTTAAATCGTCTAAATCCTCAATTGGCGAACTATCGAGTTCAATGTGTTCAAGGTCTTCAAGGTTATTGAAATTGGAATCAGAAGCATCAAAACTTTCTAAATTTAGCTCTTCTAAATTACTTTCTTGGTCTGATTCACCAGTCAAAGATTCTACTTCTGGAGACTGATCGAGATCTAAATCATCTAATTCTGACGCTGGGAATTCACTGTAATTATCAGCAATGATATTCGACTCTAATTCATCTAAATCTTCAGCTTGTGGAGGATTGCGAAAATCTAAATCATCCCAATCTAAATCCAAATTTTTCTTCTTTTTTGGCACAGGTTCACTATTAAAATCTGAGACAACTTCTTCTAAAGCTTCAGAATCATTTTGGGCTGCGGTTTCAACAGATATAATTTCAGTTACAGGTTCAAGATCTTCTGGTGCTTCTGTCCATAAATCTCCTAGATCATTATTTTCATCGGGTTTTATGGTCTCAGAATCTAAAGATACATCTAAATTGTCATTCGCTTCTAAGGGCTTATCTTGACTGTTCATAATAGTTATAATGTTGATCGAATATTGGTTGATTGCTCAATCTTGAATAGTTAGTTCGATTTTTCTGTTTGTAATTGTCAGGAATAGTTAACTAGAAATACTGAGTATTAGATTTTTATCTTTAAAACATGGATATATGACCTGTGTGTTTGAATTATATAGTTGACCATATAGTAGTTTTCCCAAAATCATGGTATCAAATTAAATCTGACCGCAAAAAATACAGATATTTTCAATGAGCTTTTTATGCTTTTGATTTTTGACTATAGGTAAGCATTATTTTGATAGTTATTAGAGAATGTTACTAAATATCTATGATTTTGCTCTAAGTTTATTCCTGATTTCTCTGGAGTGGCAACTTTAAATCAGAAGTCAGTTAGGGCAGTTAGGACAGTTAGGGCAGTTAAGGCAGTTATACTTCCTATTTCCTATTTCTTATTTCCTATTTCCTACTAATGAAGCCAATCACACCTCATCGTTGTGAATAACGTTTTGTACGACTATAGTAATTCGGCTACAACTTGATTTAAACCTACGGAGTTAGAGGCTTTACACAAAATACGATCGCCTGAACGCATTATTTGTTTTAATTTATTGGTTAAACTAGCGCGATCGCTAAAGCATTCAGTGGGAATTCCTGCTGCACCCTTGGCAATTTCTTGAGTTGCAGTTTCGTCTACTAATACTAGTAATAAATCTATCCCTAATTCCTGGGCTTTAATTCCTACCTGACGGTGTAGTTGGGCGGAATATTCCCCTAATTCTTTCATGGTGCCTAAAACGGCAATATGTCTTTGACCTGGAGTTGATTTGAGCATTTGTACTGCTGCCAGCATTGACTCTAAACCTGCATTATAGGTTTCGTCGAGGATCACAATATCATTGGCTAAATTATAACGACGCGATCGCCCTTGGGGTAACTCTACTTTTAACCCTGCAACTAAAGGGGCAAGCTCGATATTTAAAACTTGAGCTACCGCGATCGCTGCTAGATAATTACTGGCGTTGTGTTCTCCAGGTAAGGGTAAAGGCAAATTTTGTCCTAAAACTTTTAAGGTATCGCCGTTAATTATTTCTCCCTGGATATCTCCCCCTGTCAATCCGTAGGTAATGGTTTTACCCTGCCATACCTGGGCAGCAGTTGCAATTAATAAAGAATTATCGTAATTTAAGATAGCAGTGTTATCATCGGGCATCTGTGCCAAAAGTTCACATTTTGCTCTGGCGATCGCTTCTCTTGACCCTAAACGCCCTATATGAGCCGTACCGACATTGGTAATAACACCGATGGTAGGATGGGCAATATCAGTTAATAAAGCAATTTCTCCCTCAGCACGCATTGCCATTTCAATTACAGCATAGCTATGTTCTGAGGTAATTTGTAACAAGGTTTTAGGCACACCAATTTCATTATTAAAATTTGCCTCGGTTTTTAACACCTTTCCTTGAGTCTTTAAGATCGCAGCTATTAATTCTTTAGTACTAGTTTTACCGACTGAACCAGTGACACCAATGATAGGGATATTAAAGCGATCGCGCCACCACTGAGCAATTTGTTGATAGGCTTTGAGGGTATCTTGAACTATAAATTGAGGAATATCAATCGATTCTAACTGACGATTAACAATTACCGCGATCGCGCCTTTAGCTAAAGCCATATCAACAAAGTTATGACCATCAAAATTTTCTCCCACCAAGGCGACAAATAACTCTCCAGGTTGGACAGTACGACTATCTGTAGTAATACCAACTACTGATATCTGAGAGTCAAATACAGGGGTATTTAAGAGGTTAGTATTGAGAATTTCACGGAGTTGTGTGAGAGAAAAATAGCTGCTCATGATCTTAATTAGAAAAGGCAAATACTTAAGTAGTCTGTCAAATCTTAATTGATGGGTTGAGATAAGTCATTAGTTCTTAGTTATTAGTTCTTAGTTTTTATTCTTCATTATTATATTTTGAGTAAATATACTAAAAACTATTAAAGAAAATCTTGATTAAAAATTTACGGTATTAATTAAACAAAAGATTTAAAATCTAAAAATAGATTACAGTTTTTAGTTTCAATAATTTAACCATACTTATTTATTAAATTTCCCTAAATAAACCCAGGGGGATAATTGATCGTGATTAAAAATCAATATAAAACCACCTCAAATTCAACTAAACAAGAACAACAAGAAATTTACGATCACTTGTTGTATTGTGTCAAAACAGAATCCCCCATAGAAATATTAGAAAGATTTCATCACCTATTTATTAAGGGAACAGGTTATGAAAATCATCGCATTCGCACAGCTTTAGAAAAGATTGTTGATACCAATAATGCTGAGTTAGAATTTCCTTTATTTTTCAATCGTTGCTGTCATATTATAGTCAATCGCTGGCAGATGCAGCCGAATCTTAAAATTGAAATTATCGAATTAGTAGCTTTACTAGAAAGAACATTACCACCTGGAGGTGCAGTTTCACGGACTGCCCGTAAATTAAGACAGCTAATTCAAGAGTTTCAAGCTACCGAATATTATGTCAAACTGCAACGGCTAGCCCGTTTAATTGATGGTAGTCTAGAACCTGGTACTCGCCGTAGCCATCGGATTGAAATAGTTAGCAATTCTGTAGGCGATTTAATTCAACGCTATCCCTATTTACATCAACATTGCTTATTAACCGAAGGTAGTACCGATGAATTTCAAGCGACAGTAAAAACCATTCAAGAGGATATTCAATCTAGCTATGAATTAAACCTCTCCCAATACATAACCTATCGAGTGCGTCTAGCCAAACTAGTTAAACAATATAAAGCAGCCAATCAAACCAAAATTCCCAAACGGTTGATCCAAAAGATAGACAACCCAACTTTATTAAGCGATCGCGATCTAGATAAAGCTTTGCGACACTATATAGGTAAAGTAGAACAAAATTATAGTTATTACGACCTATCTCAGAATTTTTTGACCCATACTAGTCAAGTAAAAACTTATAAAGAATTTAAAGCTGATTTATATGAATATATAGTTTTAGGTGTAGACAGTCGGTATGGTGAGCGTTATTTTAACCATAAGTTACAAAACTGCTTACAAAATACCCTGAGAGATTTTGAACATCGGGAATTAGACGAATTTTTAACTTTACGTACTTATTGTCAATTATTTAAATTTTTGGTAGTTGATGGTAAAGGCAATTCTAGTCATGAGCATTATCTCGATTTAATTACTTATTTAGGAGAAGTGAGAACTATTGGCTTGTTACTCAAATTAGTTTTATTGTGTCGAAAAGTTAAGCCTTATTTAGAACAGAGATTTTCTATTCTTTTTTCCCATTACGAAGCAGTCGCCGAAGATCAAGCACCTTGGTTAGTTAAATCTCTCGAAAATTTACAGGTAGCTTTTAGTGTTCACTTTGGTCAAGCTGATTTTTCGCTAATTCAAATTATCTGAGGTTAAGATGTGACAGGAGTTAACATATTTGGTTTCTGTTCGTGACTAGAGACTTAGATGATTCGGCTAAACATTCCCTCGCGTCAGCAAGCGAGATTATTTATGAGTATCTATATCAATGTGCAACGACTAAATCGCCTTCTTTAGTAATTCAAGAATTTAAAAGCTTATTGGTTCAAGGAAAAAGCGAAAATACCCAGGTAAATAAAGCACTAGAAAAAATTGTTTTTGCTTTTGGAGAACAGAAACAGTTTGATGCAATTTTAAGCCATTGTTTCTATCTAATTTTAGATTGTTGGTCAAATACTCCTGAATCATTATCTTACGGCTCAGAATTACTTGGAACTTTTGAACTTGTTAATCATGTCAGATCTTATGATCGTCGTCGCAAACAGTTAATTCAATTAATCAGCAATTTTCAAAAAACAGCAGTTTATTGCCAGCTACAAGCAATTATCACAATTATTAACCAGCAAGAGCTTACCAAGCTTTTCTTATCTAATGCCATTGTAACTAATGAAGTAACTAACGATAGCAATAGTATTTCTAATAGTATTATTAATACTTTTTTAGTTCGTTATACATATTTATATCAATATTTATTACCTGAAAATTATGAATTTAAGCAGCTAGCTGAATTTATTAAAAAATTACAAAATCAACGTCAACAAAATTTTGAGTTTCAATTATCAAAACATATTATTTATCGCTTTCGATTAAAACAGATGGCGCGAATGAAGCTTTTATCTAAGGGAGCAGGAAAAATAATTACTAAGGTTGATAATCCAACTTTACTTTCAGAAATAGCTTTTAAAGTTGCTTTGCAACAATATCTAGGTAAAATAGATGATCAGCATACAGTTTTACAACAATCACAACGTTTCTTAGCTAAGAATAAATTACGTAGTTCTTATCAAGAATTTAAACAAGATTTACATCAATTTTTGACTCTTAAAATTCAACCTAGACATAGCAATTATAACTTTAAGAGTCAGCTAAAACAAAAACTAGAACAAATTTTTCCTCAATCTGATTCTAAACCGTTAAATAAAAGTCTAATATTACAAACCTGTCGTCAACTATTCAGTTTTTTAGTTACCGATCCTGCTAACTTTAGCGAACCCCAAAAATTTAGAGAGCTAATTACTCATCTAGGTACTGCTCAAGTCATGCTCGTTTTGGTCAAAATAACTTTAATCTGCCCCGAATCACAATCAGATTTAGCCAAAAAACTATCTACAATTGTTACTTATTATCAGCTACATAATATTCAAGATGCTACTTGGCTAATTAAAACTTTGGAACATTTACTCATGGCTTTTAGCATTTACTTTGGCAAAATTGATGTTTCTGTGGCTAAATCAGTAATCGGCGAAGGATGAAGGATGAATTATGAGGGATGATATCAGTCATCAGTTATTCAAGTAGCAATTATCAATTATCAATTATCAATTATCAATTTTTAATTAAGATATACGTATTGACTCTAAACCTTGAATCAATAATATGCTCTGTTCTGAAGAACTGTTAAAGTTAGAGTTGTTTCGACAGCTAAAAAGCGATCGCCTGGAATGGATTTGCGATCGCGCTACTGATATTAAATTAATGCGGGGAGAAATTTTAGTCAAAGAAGGCGATCCCCATCGAGGTTTTTTTATTTTAACTTCAGGTACGATTAATATTACTAGATTGAGTGAGGGGGTGGAAATGCCCATTGGACAGCACCGTTCTCCTTCTTTTTTTGGTGAAATTCAAATTATGACCGATGATCCAGTACCAGTAACCCTACGAGCTTTAACTGACTGCCAAGCTTACGAAATTACTGCTGAAGATTTTCTTTTACTAGTACATGAATGCCGAGATTTTGAAAGAACAGTATTTAAAACTATACAGAGTCGAGTTAAAGGTTTACAGTCGTTTATCCTCAATCGCGAAAAAATGGCAGCTTTAGGAACTCTAGCAGCAGGTTTAGCCCATGAACTGAATAATCCTACGGCTGCGGTAGTGCGATCGTTCCAAGATATTACCCCAGCTATGCTGGAATTACAGCGCATGAATTTGGTCTATGGACAGCGTAATGTTGAGCCTGAACATACTGCTCAATGGTTAAAGGTGAGAGACGATGGCTACGATTTTATTATTAATAATCGTACTAATCCCTTGACCTTAATGGATCGAGAAGATTCCCTTTTGGAATGGTTAGAAGATTATGGAGTAGAATCTGCTTGGGAGCTAGCTGCACCTCTAGCAGCAGGTAATATTGAAACAGCATTGTTAGATAAGCTCATAGAACGCTGGCGCGATGATACCAGTGAATTGAGGGATATGGGGTTAAGATGGTTGGCTTTGTCCTTTGAAGTCATGGGCATGATCCAATCTGGGTTACGGGGTGCAGAAAGAGTGTCAGAACTAGTTCAGTCCATGCGTTCTTATTCCTATTTAGATCGAGGTGCAAAACAGCTAGTAGATATACATCAAGGAATCGAAGATACTCTACAATTGCTCTGTCATCAACTCAAACAAGGAATCGAAATCAAGCGAGTTTACGATCGCTCTCTACCTCAAATACAGGCTTATGGTAGTGAACTCAATCAAGTGTGGACGAACTTAATCGACAACAGTATTGATGCCATGAATGGTAAGGGCAAGATTGAAATAATCACGATTCATAAAGGCGAATATCTGGCGATCAAAATTATTGATTCAGGACTAGGTATTCCCCCAGAAATTCAGTCGCGTATTTTTGAACCATTTTTTACTACTAAATCTGTAGGCAAGGGTTCAGGTTTAGGTTTGGATGCTGTTCGGCGGATTATAGAAAATCGTCATCGTGGTTCAATTGTTCTTGAATCAGAACCAGGTAGAACGTGTTTTGTTATTTGTCTACCAATATCTGTGACAAGTTAAAACACTACCGCTGTTTTTTAATTAGTTTTAAGCTATTAGCCATATGCCTTACGGCAGCTACGCAAGAGCTTTTAGCTATTAGTTTCTTACGATAACGCCCAAAACAAATTTGACTGAAATAAAAGCAGATATTTAAATTATCTGTTATGCTTTTGGTTCTTGAATCTAGTACAGGTGGGTATAAATAAGTTACCAGTAAGAAATAGGCAAAAAGTTAAAAAATCAATACCTATTACTTATTACTTATTACTTCTACTTGATAGTTAATTAAAGAATGTTAATTGAATATCAATGACTGAGCCGACTGCAACTCTATTAATTTCTTGTCCTGATAGTCCTGGACTAGTAGCCAAGATTGCTAACTTTATCTATGCTAATGGTGGCAATATTATTCATGCTGACCAGCATACAGATTTTACTACAAGTTTATTTTTGACTCGTATCGAGTGGCAACTGGAAGGCTTTAACTTACCTCGTGAAGCAATAGCTACTGCTTTTAGTGCGATCGCTAAACCTTTAAACGCAGTTTGGCAACTACACTTTTCGGATACTATCCCTAAAATTGCCATCTGGGTAACTAAACAAGATCATTGTCTGTGGGATTTACTTTGGCGCAGTCAAGCTCAAGAATTGCCTGGTACTGTGTCTTTAATTATTAGTAATCATCCTCAGTTAGAAGCGATCGCCAAGCAGTTTAATATTGATTTTTATTGTTTACCAATTACTCAAAACAATAAAGCAGAACAGGAAGCAAAACAGTTAGAACTTTTAGAAAAATATGAGATAGATTTAGTAGTTTTAGCGAAGTATATGCAAGTTGTTAGTCCCAATCTTATTACTCAATTTCCTAATATTATTAATATTCATCATTCTTTTTTACCTGCTTTTCCTGGAGCAAAACCATATCATCGCGCCTATACCAGAGGTGTAAAAATTATTGGTGCTACAGCCCATTATGTGACCGAGGATTTAGATGAAGGGCCAATTATTGAACAGGAAGTGGCTCGCATAAGTCATCAGGATACTGTAGCTGATCTTATTCGCAAGGGTAAAGATTTGGAACGGTTAGTATTATCTCGCGCTGTGAGATTACATTTACAAAATCGTGTTTTGGTTTATGACAATAAGACTGTGGTTTTTAGTTAACTATAACAACAAAGTCAGAGGACAGTTAGAAATAGGAAATAGGAAGTAGATTAATTACTATTTACTCTTTACCTAAAAAAACTATAACCGTTTAATAAAAAAGGTAGAGACAAGATTGCCTCTACCTGCTTGAATCAATTATTCAGTTGTGATTAGTAAATTACGAAGAAGGAAGTAATTCAATCTTTTCTTTTTGAGGTATGACAGTAACTTTATTTTCTTCGTCGATATCTACTGTAGCTGTATCTCCCTCGCCCAAACGACCAGAAAGAATTTCTTCAGCCAAGACATCTTCCAACAGACGCATAATTGCCCGACGTAAAGGACGCGCACCGTAAGCAGGATTATAGCCCTCATCGACTAAACGGTCTTTGAACTTGTCGGTAACTTCCAAAGTAATTTCTTGCTCGGTCAAACGTTGGAATACTTCTTTGAGTAGAATTTCGCTGATTTCTTTGACTTCGTCTTTGTTAAGTTGACGGAAGACAATAATCTCATCCAAACGGTTAAGGAATTCAGGACGGAAGTAGCTTTTTAGCTCTTCATTAACTAAAGAACGAATACGGTTGTACTTAGCTTCTTGTTGGTCATCAGCAAATTCAAAACCAAGACCGCCACCACCTTTTTCGATGACCTTAGAACCAATGTTAGAAGTCAAAATTAGCAGGGTATTTTTAAAGTCTACAGTTCTGCCTTTAGCATCAGTTAAACGACCATCTTCTAAAATCTGCAACAGCATATTGAAGATATCGGGGTGTGCTTTCTCAATTTCGTCGAATAGCACAACAGTATAAGGACGACGACGTACCGCTTCTGTTAGCTGACCACCTTCGTTATAACCGACATAGCCTGGAGGAGAACCAATCAGTTTAGAAACTGTATGACGTTCCATATATTCAGACATATCGAGGCGAATCATCGCATCTTCTGAACCAAAGAAATAAGTCGCCAAAGCCTTAGTTAACTCGGTTTTACCAACCCCAGTTGGGCCAGAAAAGATAAAGCTAGCAATAGGACGGTTGGGGTTTTTAAGACCAACCCTGGCTCTTCTAATTGCCCGGGAAATCGCTTTAACTGCGTCTTCTTGACCGATGATACGCTGATGGAGAGTATCTTCCATGTGCATCAGTTTTTCCGACTCAGATTCGGTAATTTTGTTCACAGGTACGCCAGTCCAAGAAGCGACGATATGAGCAATTTCCTCAGAATCAACAAAAGGAGAATCGTCACCTGATTCTGATTCATTTTTCTTAGTAGAAGCAATGTTACGGATCTGCTCTTTAATTTCCATTTCGCGATCGCGTAGTTCCCCTGCTTGATCAAAGTCCTGGGCTCTTACCGCATCGTCTTTTTGTTTGAGAATTTCCCGTAATTCCTTATCCAACTCTTTGGCTGCTGGAGGCAGTTGAGAATTAATCAAACGAACGCGAGAACCAGCTTCGTCGATTAAATCGATGGCTTTATCAGGTAAATAGCGATCGCTAATATAACGATCCGATAATTTAGCTGCTGCTTCTAAAGCTTCATCTAATATTTTTAATTTATGGTGTTGTTCATAACGTTCTCGCAAACCATAAAGAATTTCAATGGTTTCATCCACTGAGGGTTCACCAACCTGTACAGGCTGAAAACGACGCTCTAAGGCTGCATCCCGTTCGATGTGCTTGCGATATTCATCTAGGGTGGTAGCACCAATACACTGAAGTTCTCCTCTAGCCAAAGCTGGTTTGAGAATATTAGCAGCATCAATCGCCCCTTCAGCAGCACCAGCACCAATTAAGGTATGTACCTCGTCAATCACGAGAATTACATTGCCAGCTTGACGGATTTCGTCCATGATTTTTTTGAGACGTTCCTCAAATTCACCACGATACTTAGTACCAGCTACCAACAAACCAATATCTAAAGTGACTACTCGTTTGTCTTCGAGAATGTCGGGAATGTCTTTATTAGCGATCCGTTGGGCAAGCCCTTCAGCGATCGCTGTTTTGCCAACTCCAGGTTCCCCAATTAAAACAGGGTTATTCTTGGTACGTCTGCCGAGAATTTGAATTACTCGCTCAATTTCTTTCTGTCTGCCGACTACAGGATCAAGTTTTCCTTCCCCTGCCATCTGAGTCAGATTCGAGCCAAATTCATCCAGAGTTGGAGTTTTATTTCTGCCTGGCGTACCGCCCGAACCAGCAGCTACTTCGGCAGTCTCTCCTAACATTCTGATTACTTGAGTGCGGACTTTCGACAAGTCTACGCCCAGGTTTTCGAGTACTCTGGCAGCAACTCCTTCACCCTCTCTAATTAACCCTAAAAGTAGATGCTCAGTACCAATATAGTTATGACCTAATTGACGTGCTTCTTCTAAAGATAATTCCAGAACTCTTTTTGCCCTGGGGGTAAAGGGAATTTCTACTGCCACAAAACCAGAACCGCGCCCGATAATTTTCTCAACTTCGATACGAGCATCTTTAAGATTGACTCCCATCGATTTAAGAACTTTGGCAGCGACTCCAGTACCCTCTCCGATTAGACCTAAGAGGATCTGCTCAGTACCTACGAAGTTATGACCCAGGCGGCGTGCTTCCTCCTGGGCTAACATAATTACTTTTATTGCCTTCTCTGTGAAGCGTTCAAACATGTCTTTTCCATCCACCTGCTGGTTGCCCTTGTTATGGTGATTTTAGCACAGCCTTTTGACTTCCTGACTCTGCATTATATGGGAGGAAAATACGGTATTTTAAGTAACAGTTTGGCTGTGATTTAAGCAGTATTGATGCTCACGTAAGCGTTTATCGGTCTTTTGTTGATATTGAGCTAAATTTAGCTGGAAATTGGGCTTTTGTAGGTCTTTAAGCCATAGGATCAAAGCGTCGTCTCCTGTTGCTTGATAATATTTTTTACGTTTCCCCACAATCTGAAATCCTAATTTTTGATATAGATTTATTGCTCCAGAATTATGAACATTTACTTCTAAAGTTGCCCAAGCTAATTCTCTGGCGATCGCTTCTTGCAGTAAAGTTAATAATAATAATTGTCCTAACCCTCGACGACGGTAGTTAGGGTGAACCCCTAGTAAAGTAATATGGGCTTCTTCGGCGATCGCCCACAAGCAACCCATTCCAATCATGGTATTTTTCGGCTTTTCCCGTTGATTGTCAAGGAGATACAAAGCTAATAAGTTGCTGTTGGGGCTGCTAATTTCTCGCAAATATCCCCCTGCTGTCCAGATACCGCCCATACACAACTGATCTAAAGCCACGATTTCTGGCACTTGAGATGGAGTTAAAGCTTGAATTGCTAAGATCTTCACTGAAAGATTTGAAAAATTTAAAAATACTAAGTCCGACTGAACGAAGACCACGATCCACTGCTTCCGAATTCGGGAGGGATAATTATCAATGACTCATTATCAATTATCAATTGTTGAAAGCTGTTATCTATTTTTTGACAGCAGCTAAATGTAAACTAGAAAATAGGTAATTACAAAACTTCACTAGCTAACCAAAAAAGACAAAATTATGCTTTCGACTGATCGCAGTTTACCAAATACTGGACATCGTTATGTTCCTCAAATTACAGATTTAAACATTCCTCCTACTCCCAACCAAGAATTATTACCCTTAACTGCTAAGGTCAATAGCCAAGAGCATCTAGAAATTGGTGGATGCGATCTTCCCCAATTGGTTGCTCAATATGGTTCTCCTTTATATATTTTGGACGAATTTACCCTTAGAACCGCCTGTCGTCAATATCGTGACAGCTTTACTACTTACTATAGTGGGGAATCTCAGGTAATCTACGCTTCTAAAGCCTGGAGTTGCCTAGCTGTCTGTAGTATTATCGCCAGCGAGGGTTTGGGTTTTGATGTAGTATCTGGAGGTGAGCTATACACGACTCTGCAAGCAGGAGTAACTAAAGATAAGATTTATTTTCATGGTAATAATAAATCTGTGGCTGAACTAGAATTTGCCGTCACCACAGGCTGTACAATCATCATTGATAATTGGTTAGAGTTAAAAACTCTAGCACAGATTGTTTCTACTCAAAGCACTCAAGCAGTGCCAGTTATGGTGCGTCTTACTCCTGGAATTGAATGTCATACCCACGAATATATTCGTACAGGACACCTAGATAGTAAGTTTGGTTTTGATCCCAATCAGCTAGATGAAGTATTTACCTACCTCAGTCAACAGGAAAGCCTCAAGTGTATTGGTTTACACGCCCATATCGGCTCGCAAATTTTTGAACGTCAACCTCACCAAGATTTAGCGGAAGTACTAGTTGATTGGCTTAAAAAAGCTCAAGGATATAGTCTGCCTGTCACAACCCTGAATGTTGGTGGCGGTTTAGGGATTAAATATACTGAGTCTGATGATCCACCAAGCATTTCTGAATGGGTTAAAGCGGTTAGCGCAGCTGTAGAAACCGCCTGTAATCAAGCTGCTATACCTCTACCCAAGTTGATTGCTGAACCAGGACGTTCTTTAGTTGGTTCTGCTTGTGTTACAGCCTATACTGTCGGTAGTCGCAAAGAAATTCCTGAATTACGTACTTATATTGCAGTCGATGGAGGAATGTCAGATAATCCTCGTCCGATCACTTATCAGTCAGTTTATCGAGCCGTAATTGCCAATCGGATGTCTGAGCCAATTACTGAGCAGGTAACAGTAGCAGGAAAACACTGTGAATCAGGGGATGTAGTTATTAAAGATGCGTCGCTCCCAAAAACTGAACCAGGAGATATTTTAGTAGTAATGGATACAGGGGCATACAACTACAGCATGGCATCCAACTACAATCGTATTGGTAGACCAGCAGCAGTACTAGTTTACGAAGGCGAAGCAAACTTAATTATTGAACGAGAAACTTATCATAATTTAATCGAACGCGATCGCCTGCCTGAAAGACTGGTAAAACACCAAGACGAGAATTAGTATAGAAGCCAGCATACTGTTAGAATTTTCTGGTAAGAGTTCTGTCGTATTATTTTGAGATCTCGAATCTTCTGATCTATAGTTCCCCTAACCATTCATAGCCGAGTAAATAAAATAATGTCATTGTCGGGTATTGTTCCTGACTTAAATCAGGTTCTTGCCTGGTTGCCAAATTTAAGAAATATCATCGATTTAGGCTTAGTCCTAGCCTTAAGTTATGCTCTTCTCCTGATTATTGGCGATGGAGAACGGCGTAGTTTATGGATGGTAAGAGGTTTTATTGTCCTTATGTTGGCAACAGTAGTCAGTGGACAACTAGAATTAAAGTTACTTAAATTTCTGCTAGAAAAACTAGTTTTAGGTTCTGCCGTGGCGATGGCAGTAATTTTTCAGTCTCAATTTCGCCGTTTTCTCGAACAGATTGGCAAAGGGGAAATATTACAGTTTTTCCAAGGTTCGGGTAGACCTAAAACCCAACCAGACAGCGTCATTGATCGAATTGTCGATGCTGTTAAGGAACTTTCACAAAACCGTATAGGTGCATTAGTACTAATGGAAACTACTGGCTCTTTGGAAGAAGAGGATTTTGTGTCTCCAGGAGTGACTTTAAATGCTGAGGTTTCTAAAGAACTTTTGCAAACTATTTTTCAAACCAGCACTCTACTACACGATGGGGCTGTTTTAATTAGTGGTTCAAGAATTTTAGCTGCTGCGGTGATTTTGCCTCTTTCTGAGCGTACCGCCTCCCGTCAATTAGGAACTCGCCATCGTGCAGCGATGGGTATTACTGAACGGGTAGATAAATGTTTGTGTATTGTCGTCTCAGAAGAAACTGGTTCAATCTCTTTAGCTGAAAAAGGAACGTTAAATAGACCCCTAACCAGTAGTAAACTAAAAGAGCTATTACAAGCGAGATTTACTCCTATAGTAGAGCGAGATGCAGTACGTCTGAGTCGTAGAATTGGGTTTCAAGGCAAAATTTTGTTAGAAAACCTCTTCCATCGAAAACCATCAAACTTACGCAAGAAAAAATAAGTTTACTTGACTAATGATTTAGTAATAAACCTTAAAAGATGAGCCTCCAGCCAGTCACCTTACAACAACTGCCCACGGATTTAAGTGCCAAACTGCTACCAAAACACGTAGCGGTAATTATGGATGGTAATGGTCGTTGGGCTAAAAACCAAGGCAAACCACGTATTATTGGTCATCAAAAGGGTGTGGATGCTCTCAAAGATCTGTTGCGCTGCTGCAAAGATTGGGGAATTCCCGCGTTGACTGCTTATGCTTTTTCTACAGAAAATTGGGGACGACCTCACGGGGAAGTACAGTTCTTAATGACTTTATTTGAGCGAGTACTACGGCGAGAATTGCAAGAGATGAAAGAAGAGAATGTTAGGATTCGCTTTGTGGGTAATTTAGAAGATTTACCTGCTTCTTTGCGCCAAGAAATTGCTCGTTCGATGGAAGATACACAAGATAATCAGGGAATTCAGTTTACTGTTGCTACTAACTACGGGGGTAGACATGAAATCATTCAAGCTTGTCAGGCGATCGCTACTAAAGTAGAACAGGGATACTTAGAAGTTTCTGAGATTAATGAAGAGTTATTTGAGCAACATTTATATACTCATGGTATTCCCCACCCCGATCTCTTAATTCGTACCAGTGGTGAAATGCGAATTAGTAACTTTTTACTATGGCAGATGGCTTATGCCGAAATTTATGTTACTTCTACCTTGTGGCCCGATTTTGACCGAGTTGAGTTTCATAAAGCTTTAGCTACCTATCAACAGCGCGATCGCCGTTTTGGGAAAGTTTAAGGAGGTAGAAGTTATTAGGATTTGCTCTGAAACCATATCTATCGCCAAATAGGTTATCTACCCATTCGTGAACTATAGCCCTACGTAAAAACGTAATGAGGCGATCACTTTTCTCTGAAGTAGAATTTAACTAAGCAAAGTTAATTGTTTTGCATATTCCAGCTTGCGTAAGTTATTACAAGTTCCTGTAGTTAAATATTCTTGAATATCTATAAATATTTTTTTAGCTAGAACGTATGCGAAATTAACGGGTACGGCATTACCAACCATTTTATAGCCATTATTGATATGGTGATATTTAAAAATAAAATCATCAGGAAATGTTTGTATTCTTGCACATTCTCTCACAGATAATCGACGATATGGTTTAGGAGATAAAGGATCAAAGATTCTTTTATCTTTTTCAATAAAAATCATTTTATTAGCTTGAGGATGTAAAGGCGCGTGTCTTCCTCCAGCTTGAATAGTAAAAGATGGTTCGTCCCAACTTCTCACTCTATTTCTCGACATATAAATACTAGAAAAGCCTGTATCTAAATATTCATGATTTGGAACTAATTCACAAGTTTCATTGAGCTTATCTTTTATTCTAATTGGTTCGATTAATCTTAAATCGTATATAGCATCTTTGATTTTTAAACCAGAGTTAACGGCTGATGGAAAATCAAAAATACCATCTAGTTTATGATGATATCCAACAATAATTACTCTTTGTCTATCTTGCGGAACACCAAAATTATTAGCATTTAAAAGTTGATAAGAAACTTCGTATCCTATGTTTCTAAATTGATTTAATATTTTAGTAAAAGCTTGGGTATGTTTTTCGGCTAAAATTCCGCTAACATTTTCAGCTAAAAAGAAAAGAGGCTGTTTATCTTCAACAATTCTGATATAGTCATGAAATAATTGCCCGCGAGAATCATTAATTCCCCGACCTGCACCTGCTTCACTCCAACTTTGACATGGTGGTCCGCCAATGATTCCCAAGCACTCTGGTATTTCTGAAGAATTAATATCTCTAATATCTCTGCGATCTAAAATAGTCTGAGGATGATTTAGTTCATAAGTGTTCCAAATCGACTTATCGTATTCATTTGCCCAGATAATTTTAAATTTTGCTTGGGAGAAGCCTAAATCTAATCCTCCACACCCTGAAAATAAAGAAATAATCTCCATTATTTAAATTATTTATCTCATTTTGTAGTTAATAATTCTAGCAGGTATTACTTGTTCTGGGTTATCGGGTGACTTGATATTTTGAAGATTTATACTTAATTCACGCTCAGAACCAACCAAAGATTCTAGTGTATTTCTACTTGTTGTTGGAAAAGATAAATATTTACTTTCTTTCATAATTGCAATGATTTGAAAGCTAGTATTAGAATCGTATAAATTTAAATAATTATAAACATCTAAAGGATTTTTTATTCCCCACATTCCTCTAATTCTTAGGTAAGTTATTTCCAATGGATCTACTTGATTTACTCTTCCTAACTCTTTTGTCTGAGAAAAAAATACATCTTCAATTGTACTAATTCCAGTAGCAATTGTATTTTTAATTCTGGTATAATAATCTTGATTAGCTGCATAACAATCACCATAGATCAACCAAAGTAAATTGAGTTCTTTATCCTTAGTAACACCAATTGCATAAACTAAATCTTTTTCTATCCAATCTTCACACTTACGACAATTTAATGAAATCATTGGATCTTTAGCAAATAACTTGGCTTTAGGAAAAGAACTATTTAAAGCAATTTGAGAACCAATTGTTCCTATTTTTTTTACTTCTACTGCGTCACCATTACGGATGATTAAATCAGGAGGATTATTTTGACTACCTTGCCATGAAAATACTTGGTTATATTGATTAATTTTGTGCTCAAGATTAGTTTCATTTATAGTATCTGCAAAAATATCTTTGATATACTCCTCTAAAGCATCGCCTACGGCATTAATTCTGTTTTGGCTTTTACTCCGATAATAATCTAGCAAATTTGGGATTGGATGATTAACAAGTGTGGAAATTGCTTGAAGAATATCTGTCATCTAACATTTTAGAAATTTTCTGCAACCATCTAGTTTGTTATAAAAATTTTGTTTCGTCCACTTAATATTTAGATTTTGAATGCAATATTAATTCTACTAATTCACAAAATCCTTGTCCTTCAGCTTTACTGGTTATATGTATCGGTTGATGTTGTAACAATTCAAGATAACGGGAAATATTAGCGACTCCTATAGAGATTGGAAAAATATTAGAATCGAATAGAGATTCATCATTAGGACTATCGCCAACAGTAACAACTTGTTTAGTTATTAATTGAGGAAAAAATTCATTCAATATTTTTAATAAAGCTGCTGCTTTATCTTGACCTATGGGCTTAATATGACATTGCACATTACTATAAGTAAAACTCCAACCTTGTTGTTGACATAAATAATTAATTTCTTGGAGTTCTAAATTAGTTAAGCGTTCAACATCAAAAGTCCAATCGGTAATCCGAAAAATGTTATCTTCAGATTCTTTGATTTGAGGATATTTACTTTGAATAAGTTTAAAAATATTAAATAATTTTTGACGATGTAAATTATGGTCACCTATCGAAGTTAAAACTTTACTAACTAACTTTAAATTATTCAGATCATAGCTATAAAAAAGTCCTCCATTTTCGGCGATCGCGCCAGTAATAGGTAAATAGTTAGCAATCGCCTTAACCCAACCAGCCGAACGACCAGTAACAATTACTACAAATATTTTATTTTCTATTAGTTTTTCAATACTTTTAATAACTTCACTAGTAAATTTTTCATTATTAGTGAGTGTACCATCCATATCTGTAGCAACTAAACGAATATTTTTTAATTGTTCATCGTTCATTACTCATTACTTATTACTTAGCTTTATTACAAGTTAAAACCATACGCATTAAAGGTTTTTGGTTATTTTGGTCAGAGCGATCTAATAACTCTAGACTTCCTCCCATCGTTTCTAACAATGTTTGGGATAATAACAATTTCATATTGGCAGACAAGCTAATTTCCTGTAAAAACTGGCGTATTTCTGCCAAATCATGGCTGTCAAAATTGGGTTCAACAGTTTTGTTTTCTTGCCACAAAGCAATAGGACATTCAAGATCTATTTCAATAGTTACCTTCTCCAAGGTTACCTGGGTTGTTGATAATTTAATTGTCCCAGTTGTCATCAAGGCAATACCACTATCAATTAAATTAAAAATTAACTGAATCAGGCGAGAACGATCTGCAAAGACGTACAGTGTTGGTTCAGGGGTAATAATTTCTAATTGTAAGTTACGGTTAGCAGCTTGGAGATGAGTTAAGCGAGCAATTTCAGTAAAAATTTCTGCTAGTTGAAGGGATTCTAAATTGAGGCGATCGCTACCATATTCAGTTTTAGAAACTGCGACAATTTCGTCAATCAGCTTCATTAGTTTTAATGCCGATTGATAAGCTTGAGTAATAAATTCTTTTTGTTCTTCAGGACTTTCACAAAGATCCGATAAAATCAATTGGTGCAATCCAATCATGCCACTAAGAGGCGATCGCAGTTCATGGGAAGTTCGAGCTAAAAAACCTGCCTTAAATTGGCTCATTTGTGCTGCCATTTGATAGGCTAGCTGTGCCTGTTTTAGTTCTTCTTTTAGCTCATTAATTTCATTCATAATTTATCAGAATGGATGAGAGAGTCTAGCCAACTATGAGCCACCATCACTGGTGATTACTATTTATTCATTATCCAGTGTTTGGTTGCTAGTTTATAATTCATTTTATTGTGGTTAGACGACTACAACAATTTTAACGATTAATGTCTAGTACCTGTATGCTGTTGATTAATGTAACATACGCCTGATTCGTTTACATTAACTTGTTCCAAAGTTTCAAAATCGTGACACTCCGCACGCGCTAAAAGCTACGACGGCTTCTTAGGACAACCCTACTATTTATGCAAAATAACAATGCGTGAAAGCTTAGGCAGTTTTACTAAACACCAAAAAATGTTGTTCTGGTAAAAACTCTTTGGTGGTTTGCCATTTTAAACCTACGGCAGATAACTCTTTTTTTACTTGCTTTTGAGTCATTTTATGCAGAGGTTTGATCATGATCATCGGATTTTCCTGACGATATTCCAATAAAACTACTCTTCCCCCAGGTTTTAAAGCTTTAATGATCGCTTCCATCATTTCTCTAGGATAGGCAAATTCATGATAGGCATCTACCATCAAGGCTAAATCGATACTTTCTGAAGGTAAGTTGGGGTTTTCTTTCTGTCCTAAAATCGTCTCGACATTAGTAATCTTATTCTCTTCTTTCAGAAAAGTAACTGCCTCTAACATTTCTGGTTGAATATCTACAGCATAAACCTTGCCATCTGGTACTTTAGCAGCCATCCGCAAACTAAAATAGCCAGTTCCCGCACCAATATCCGCTACTACATCATCGGGTTGGAGATCTAACATCTCTATGGTTTTTGCTGGTTGTTCTTCTGTTTCTCGATCTGGTCTTTCTAGCCACATCATTGCTTGATGCCCCATCACTTGAGCAATTTCGCGATTCATGTAATATTTACCAATTCCGTCTGGGTTATGAATTGCCTTTTCGCGGTAATAAGATTTTAGGCTATCCTGAGCAACAGCCATAGGAGTGTAGGCAAAGTTAGTTAAAATTAAAGCGATCGCCACTATGACAAAAACTACACTAATTAAATATTTTTGGCTAATTTTCATCTTTATTACAGAAATGACAGAATTGACAGTAGGATTAAGTGTCGCATTTTTTCTTCAACTTCACCTTGCACCACATAAAACATTTCAGTCATTCTTCTGATGGCGCGATCGCGAAATAAAGATTATGTTGGTTGAAAATTACTGAGGTTGCAAAATTAAAACTAACTAACTTAAGTTGGTAGTTAGTTTAACCATCGCCTTAGTTAAAACTGCAAATTACTGCTCAATTTTCCTCGCTATAAATTCGGCAGCTAG
This sequence comes from uncultured Pleurocapsa sp., assembly GCA_964393695.1. Taxonomy (GTDB): domain Bacteria; phylum Cyanobacteriota; class Cyanobacteriia; order Cyanobacteriales; family Xenococcaceae; genus Waterburya. The sequence continues at coordinate 28,267 of CAYMWC010000009.1, read as the reverse complement.
TCTACCAGTTTGCGCCCCACCATTCATATAACCATAAAACTCATCACTTACGTGTTCTCCAGCAAAAACCAGATTATCAACGTTAACTTCCTGACGTTCTTGAGGATCTGCTGATTCTACCCAAAAAAACTGACTAAATTCTAGATATTGTCCTGGTTTCCAGCTAGTATAAGCACCTCTGGTAAAAGGATCATTAGACCAACCTGTGCGGAAAAACTTGTTTGTGGCTGCGGATTTCGCCTCTGGAATCACTTCCTCAAAGCGTTCAAGTATATCTTGTCCCAAAGTTTGCAGAGGTTGCGATCCGAAGGCTAGGCGTTTGCCTAATCGCATTTCTGTCACTTCTTGCCCACCAAAAAAGAAAGTTAATGCACCATCAGCACGTTCTTGTTCTCTGCCAGTAGCATCCCAGACTTCTGAAAAACCTAGATCCGTCCAAGCATCCCCAGCAAAGCCTTTTTTTTGTCGCCAAATGCGATTATTAAATCCAGCGAATACTTTGTCATTTCTACCTAGATTTACTTCTTGAATAAACTTAGTCAGACTTGGAGGTAATTGAACTTTAATATCTATCTGGCGTAAAGTTGTAAAAGGAATAGCAATAATTACATAATCAGCGTTAACTATCGACTTGTCTTGAAAATTTAGCTGATAATTATTATTGCTCTGACTAATCGCTAATAGACGTTTGTTAGTTTGAATTTGTCCCGTAAGTTCTTTTGCTAGAGAGTCAATAATCTTGCCGTTACCACCTTTGACCATGTAAGTTTCATCACTGGCTAAAATTTCTACTTCTTCTTTCTCGACACTTGGTAGGTTGTAGAGTAGCTGTAGAGTAGAAGATTGCTCGGGTTCGACACCATATTCAGTGCGAATCGTATTTTCAATTAAAGTACGGATATAAGGTTCAGGTATTTTGTCTTGATGTTGATCAAGATACTGAGTTACGGAAAGGCTATCTAATTTAGGAGTATAGCGATCAAAATCTTGCTCTATTAAGCTAGCATCAGTAGCAATTTGTGCTGCTAAAGGACGTAAATTTTCTGCTACTTCTGCTTCTGAATAGAATCTGCCATCAAAATAATATGCTTCAACAGGAAAACCAGAATTTTTTGCGTCTTTAACCCGATCAAATAACTGTAAGTTAAACTCCTTAACTAGTCTGAGCATATCTTGGTGATTGGTGTTGATAAAAGAACCACCCAATTCAAGTACTAAATCTTTACCCAATTTATTAGTTACAGAGTGGATACGCCCTCCAACTCTTCTTCTCCCTTCATAAATAGTTGTAGTTAACCCTGCTTTTTTTAAATTGTAAGCAGCATTTAAGCCAGCAATACCACCACCTACGATCGCAATTTGAGGATTAGGCTTATTCTGCGCGCTAGTAAGCCTAGGAAAACTTGTTGCTGTTATGGCACTACCACCAGCTAAAGCTGCAAGACGTAAAAAACGCCTCCGCTTCGTCTTACCAATAGTAGTTTGGTTGACTGCTGAAAACTTGTGAGAGGTTAAATTATTTAGTTTCTGAGCTTTCTGTAACGTGCGTTTAAAATTTTTAAATAGTTGGCTATGTGCCATCTTGTCTTTTCCTGTAGTAACTGACAAGTAAAAATATAGTAAAGTTCCTAGACAAAAAAAACAATAAATTTAAAAAAATTGACGAGAAAGTCATGCTTCTTTAAGCCCTGGCTGATAAGCTGTTAAGCATTCAAACTGCATATTATTCGTATAAGGAAAAAACTCTTAAACTCTCCCCCAGTCTCCAAGTCACTCAGTCTCTCAGTCAGTCATAACAAGTAAATTAAATGATTAACAGCTTATCAACCCAGACTATTTGTTGAAGTTATGGGTCTCTAAACCCACTTCTTTGTCTTTCTCAAAGAAACGACTAACGACAATTACCAATAAAACTGTGGAAATTAATTTTCACGACTATAGCTTTTAAAAATTACTGCTTAAATATATTACTTTACTTCTTCCTTCTGCCTTTGATAAGCTAGCAATAAATACTCTAACTTATTGTTGGTTAACATAATAAATGACGATAATAGCCAAATTAATAAAAAGGCGATCGCAAGAGTTGAGAGTGTCCAAATATCTAATAAATCTTGTCCAGTTTTTAAAATAACTTCACCTGGTTTAGTTACCAAATCCCAGCTATTAAATCGTTCAAATCTACCTAGATAAATACCAATGACGCATAGAAAGTGAGCGATCGCTTGCATTAAAATTGCATATTTTTTGGCTATCAGATTAGTTAAATATTTATCTAGTAAGCTCAAAGAAATTACATAAGCTTCAAATCCGACAATAATAAACAAAATATACTGCGGAATCAAAATTAAGATAATTGCCCACCAAGGATAACATTTCTGACTTAATTCAATAATATGAATCGAGTCAGTTAATATATATGGCGCGTTGGGTAAAAAAGCCAAAAAAATAATAATGATTAGCCACCAAATAAAGTTACGAGTAGCTGCTAAACGAAAGAGATAAAAACTAAGTGTCAGAGGTATAAAAGCTAAAAATAAATTCCAAATAATGCGATCGCTACTTTGATTAAATAAATTCCATGATATTTCTATCCAGTCAATTAATTGACTTGTCATTTACTGTCTGCTTTGCTCATTTTGTGAAGTTGGCTGTTGATTTTTTTCTGTGTCTTGAGTTAGATTGTTACTATTTTCACAATCTACACAATCACAATTATGGGAGTCTATTAATACTCCCTCATGGTTATTTTCAGTTTCTGAGGTGCATTCATAAAATGGATACTCCGTTTCTCTAGTGGGAATTTCTACTAATTCTTGATTACTTTCTGGAGGCGCACTAAAAATATACTCTCTAGGATTAGCTTGAACTGTATTAGTTGTTAATAAGGCTAGAGTTATCATTCCCGAACCTTGTAAACCAGTCAGTAATTTATAAACCATAATTAACTAATCTTTGGTTGCAATTACAGCAGAAAAATCAACCTCTCATAAAATTCATTGCTTGATTTTCTCTAAGCATATTTAAACACAATATTTTTGAATGTCTAATAGCTTTAATTTACAAAAATTAGTTTAAATTTAATAATAATAATAATGCTTGTAAAAAATAAATATTAAAACTGAGGGAGATTTCGTATTAATTACGAAGTCCCCCACGTTCTCAAAATTACTTAGTTTATGTCAAATTTTTAAGACATTAATTTTTATCTAAGCCTAATCCGTGTTCTTCTGCATATTGATTCATAAAACGAATGAAACGTTCCCATTCATCTGCTGACTTCATAATCAGTACAGCTTCAATTGCTCTAGCTTCGCCATTAACAAATTTACCTTTTACTTCGCGACTAACAATTTCTCCTTCGTCGTCAATGAGATACATCCCTGTAATCTCCTCAGTGCTATCTTTACTCAAAATTTTGGGATCTTCAAAATAAAAAGTTGCTGTACCGCTATTTCCACTTTTAGAACGCGTGACTTTAATATCGGGAACTACTTCTTCCGCTACACCTCTAGCAAATTCAATTTTTGCCATATCTTAACTCCTATATTTAAACAATCTGTTAATAACTCTTAATCATCTCATAGATGAAGTCAGAAGTCAGAAGTCAGAAGTCAGAAGTCAGAAGTCAGAAGTCAGAAGTCAGAAGTAATTAATTTAATCAGTTGGACGCTCAAGTTCACCAACGCAATAATATAACTACGCAATTGCTAGTTGATCAGATTAAAATTTTAGACTGGACGAGATAGAGATCCCAATGATTCAAACTGGCGTTATTGAAATCCCAACAGAGGTAAATTAATGGCTACTAGTAATCGACATAACCTAACTAGCCACAGACCAATAGCTGTCGATTTATTTGCAGGTGCAGGCGGAATGACTCTGGGTTTTGAACAGGCAGGGTTTGATGTTTTGGCAGCAGTAGAATTAGATCCAATTCATGCTAGTGTCCATGAATACAACTTTCCCTTTTGGACAACTATTTGCCAGAGTGTTACCGAAACTACGGCTAAAGATATTAGAGAATTATCGGCAATTGGCGATCGCGATATTGATGTGGTTTTTGGTGGCCCTCCCTGTCAAGGTTTTTCCCTGATGGGTAAACGCAACTTTAATGATGAGCGTAATTCTTTAGTCTGGCATTTCTTGCGCTTGGTTTTAGATCTCCACCCAAAGTTTTTTGTACTAGAAAATGTACGAGGTATTACCATCGGCAAACACCAAAACATTTTACACAAGATAATTGAAGATTTTAAAAGCAATGGCTACCAAGTAAAAGAAAACTATCAGGTTTTAAATGCTGCCAACTATGGAGTTCCCCAAAATCGTCACAGAATGTTCTTAATTGGCTGTCGTCCAGATTATAGTTTACCTAATTACCCACAACCCACAACTCAGCCTTCCAGTTACCAATTACCAGTTACCAATTCATCAATGATCACTGATCACTGTTCACTGAACACTGTTCTACCTGCTACGCCTACAGTTAAAGAAGCTATTGGTGATCTTCCTGAAGTTAATAATTATCCTGAATTAGAGGTGCGAGATTGGGTAGTAGTTAATTATGGTCAATCTAGCGACTATGCTAGTAAATTACGTAATCTCAGCCTAACTGATGATGATTATGCCTATGAACGAGAATACAATCTCGAACTCTTAACCTGTAGTAGACATACCAAACACACTCCAGAAACCATCGCCAGATTTGCAGCCACTTCTCCAGGTAAAAGCGATCGCATTAGTCATTTTCATCGTCTAGATCTTGATGGTCTTTGTATTACTCTGAGGGCAGGTACAGCTAGTAATCGTGGGGCTTTTACATCTCCTCGCCCAATTCATCCCATTACTCCTCGTTGTATCACCGTTAGAGAGGCTGCCAGACTCCATTCCTACCCTGATTGGTTTAGGTTTCACGCTACTAAATGGCATGGTTTTCGACAAATTGGTAATTCTGTTCCACCTTTATTAGCAAAAGCAGTAGCCAAAGAAATTATTCGTGTCTTAGAGATTACACCCCTTAAACCCCAACAAACATACCATTTAAATCAAACAGAACTCTTGCAATTTAAAATGTCTGAAGCCGAAAAGTATCATCATTTAGAGAAATGTGCGATCGCCAAGCGCATCCGACGGTAATCGCCAAGCGTACCCTTAAAAAGTCAATCCCATTTATCCCCGAATGGGGATTTATCCCGCGCTTCGGGGGACAAGGGGATTTATCCCGCGCTTCGGGGGACAATGAAGTCAATCCCACAAGGGGACAATGAAGTCAAAATTTATTGGTTTTCAGTCTCAGTTTTTGGGGTAATTTAGCTAATATTCTTTGGATCTTTAATCTGCTAATCCGCTTACTATTTAAACTTGGAATATTGGCTGGATAAGGCGATCGCCAATCAAAGAAACTATTGATCTCTGTTAAAATTACCCTTAATCTGCCTAGCAAATTTTCACGACGATATTCAGCCAAAAACGATTCTGATCTTTGGCGAAGTTGGGTGTGTTGCAACACTTGAGTGATTTTAGTTAAATCGTATTCAAGACTATAGCCTGCAATTTTATGACAATTAAATCCAGGATCGAGATAGTCTGCAAGTCCGTGATTAAGACTAGAAAAAACTTCACAGCCACAAGCTAAAGCTTCTAAGGGTGGTAAACCAAATCCTTCCGTCACACCACTTACTGCCCAGTATTCGGCGGAGTCGTAAAGATATATTTTGCTACGGTTAAATAACCCTGCTAAATCTTCCACATAGCCATCAATAATTTCGACTCGACAACGAGACTGTAAAGCAGGAATTAACCGCTTGAGTAAATACTCTGAAGACTTGCGTGTCTGTACCAAGACATCAATATCCCGTACTTGATTTAAATTGCGAAATTCATCCCCAATTTGATTAGGTAGATAGTAAATTAAGCCATTGGCAGCTTGTTGTCCCCAATAACCCATTGTATTGCGACTGACAGTAATAATCGGAATGCTAGGCGGAATGCTAAAGCCATAATTGCTACTGTGGGCATGGTAGATAATATTTTGCCCCTGAAGTTGAGCGATGATTTTGGGTACATCAAAACCCCAACCAATCACAAAAATCGACTCTTGAGGCTTATTAACCGCTAATATATCAGCTAAAAAAGGATATTTCACTTCCCTTTGTCGATAAGTAACTATCTGGGCTGCACAAATTTCCTGTGCTAAAGCGTAGGTATTCAATTCCGCCCATAGTCCTCCTCCACCAAACTTCCCTTTTGTTCCTGGTAGCAAAAAATATAATTTCCGCATCAGTTAATTATTAATTATTGATTAGGCACTAGTCACTAGGTTATATTTATTACCTATTATTTTTTCATCCTTCATCCTTCATCCTTCATCCTTCATCGCTCATGCTTCATCCTTTCTCAGGATTGTTGATGGCAATGGGCAGCCAAACAATAAAAGTAGTTCCTGGACTATCTGGAGATAGATTATTAGGGCTAATTAATTCAATTTCTCCCTGCATTCTCTTAACCAATTCTTGAGCGATCGCCAGTCCTAAACCTGTACCAGAAATAGTGCTTTCAGCTTGGATACCTCGGTAATGTCGTTCAAAAATACGCCCTTGATCGGTAAGGGGAATTCCATAGCCTGTGTCCTTAATTACTACTCCCAACATTTTTGACTTAGTACTTAATCTGGTCAACTGTTTGCTAATAATATCAAGCTGCACTTGTCCGCCTGAAGGAGTATATTTCAAAGCATTATCAATTAAATTACTAAAAATTTCTCGTAAAGCTGAGAAATCACCCATAATCTCGGGTATATCTTCAGGAAGATAACTTTTTAACTGAATATTTCGTTCATTAGCGATCGCCCAGGTTGTGTCAACTAAAGGTTCTAAAATTAGCTTCAAATCGACTGGTTTTAATGTCGTTTCCGAACTAGGTAACAAAAAGTTGCTTTGAGGCGTAGTATTCTTACTGACTTGCAATAAAGGCATAGAAGTATTAACAGTAGTGACTCGCTCTGATTCTGCCTCAAACTGTTCTAATAGTTGTTGAAAGCGATCGCTTTGAGCTAAAAGACTTTGAGCAAGCTGGTGTTTGGGATCTTCTGGTAAAAGACGTTTTAGCAGTAATTTACCAAATGTACGTAGGGCAGTTAAAGGATTACGTAACTGATGAAGTAAATCATCTAAGCGATCCTGTTCAATACGTCTGAGATTTTGTTGTTGGGTTAATTCAGCTTGTAACCAATGATACTGCAATTCTAAAAAGCGAGCGATCGCTATAGTCTGGGCAATCTCTTCTACCTGTTTTAATTCCGCTGGTTGCCATTGGCGATCTTCGCGCCCTGTTACTAGCAAACCGATAAAGGTTTCTTGATGAATCAAAGGTAAAATTAGTTGCTTGTTTTTAGCTGAATTCGATTTCCAGGTAGATTCTGCCGATTGAGTTTGATTGTTTGCCCTTACAAAATTGGCAGGCAGCAATTGAGCTAGTGACTGAGATTGTAAGTGTTGCCAACTTTCAGGTAAGCGCACAATAGGCAGATCAAGTAAACTCTGATTTTTAGTTTGAGGATAAATCGCAAACGGAAAAAGTTGCGGTTGTTCACCTTCATTTATTTCTTCGGTTAAATAAATAACACTCCAAACCGCCCCCAGACTTTTTGATAATAAAGTTATCTGAGACTGACATATCGTTGCAAATTCAGTACTGGAAATATGGTTGTTTGACATTAATGCTCCAGAGACAGAGATTTCCAGAAAGTTATATGGCAACTAACAAAAACTAACCGTTAACTTATGTCTGTATCTCTAATTTTTATTTTTTCTGTTTAATCTACTTAAATCTTTTTTTTCATCATAAATTACTAAATAATCGGTTCTTACTAAGAATTTCATCAGAATTTTCTCGTAGAAGTATTTACAAGAGGTAGTTGATTTTTTTTGTTCATTACGATACAATCGATAACAAATTAGTAACCAATAACACAGTATTCCATAAGTAAATTTTAGGAGGTAAAAGGGTTGGCAAGGAAACGCAAACGTAAAAGCCGTCGTCGCCAAGAAGGTCGTAAAATTTTAGAACTCGTTCCTCAATATCATATCGAAAGCGGTGACGATAAGCCAGTAACCGCAGCTCGTAACTACATAGCCTCCCTGGGTATTGAACCTCCAGCAGTTCTAGTGGTTAAAAGAAACGAGCACACCACTGATCGCTATTTTTGGGCAGAAAAAGGATTGTTTGGGGCGCAGTATGTAGAGGAAAATCACTTTTTATTCCCCAGCTTGCAGTCTATTGATCTTCAAGAGTGGGAAAATGTGAAAACTGTGGCTACAACTGCTACTCGTTGAAAGCCAAATTATCAGATAGCAAACGCCTACAAAATAAACAAAATACATTTTAAAAGCAAAAAGGGGATGGTTTTATATACATCCCCTTTAGCATATCAGCTTTTAAGCACTCAATCTTAATCTACTGTTTGTAGGGATAAATTGGCTTGTAATTGAATCAATTCGTCTCGATGGGCAGTAACACTAATTAAGTTAGGACTATCTGTTTTAGCAATTACCTGGAGTAATATTTCTTCCCAACGTCCTGCTTGGCGCCAATAAAAAATTCCTGCTAAGGGAGCAAGCAAAACCAGCAACCAAAATAGGCTTGGACTTTGGGGAAATAAAAGCAGCAAGACCAAAGCTAAACAGGATAAACCAATCACTGCCAAAATAGTTAATAGCACTGCCAAAAATAGGCTAGGCTGCACAAAACCTCGAAAAGTAATTTGTTTATTTTCTGCATCTACAGCAGTTAGCTGATAAGCTCTGGCTTCAAAATATTCCTGTAATTTTTTCAGCAAAACATCTTCAGATTCAGCAGCAAGCAGTTGAATTTCCTTAGTTCGATCTTTAACTGAAGCATGAATGAAGAAAAATAACCCAATCATCATCAACAGGGTTAAGAAAAAAGTTGAAGAAACTATTGGCAGATTCACTATAAAATTACCCGTTTAAGCTATCACTCTATATTTAAGAATCTCTATTTTCGTTCAGCGTAATAGTGATTGTAGTAGTGGTAAGAATTTGTACTGCGATTGGCGTGGTTAGCGACTATGCCTAAAATTGGGACATTAGACATTTTAATATTATCAATATTTTGTTTGACCAAAGAGCGATCGGTTTTACCGATTCTTACCACTAACACTACCCCATCTGTGTGAGTCGATAGGATTCGACCATCGGCAAAGCCCAATATAGGAGGAGTATCATAAATAATTAAATCATATTTACCACTACTTCTAATATCTTCCATTAATCCATACATTTTTTGGGAAGAAAGTAAGCGTGTTGGATCTGGAGGAATTTCTCCTGCTGTAATTACCGACAAGCTTTCCCACTCAGGAACTCTGACAATTGCCTCTTCAATATCCAAACCAGTAGCCAGAATATTACTCAAACCTTCTTGATTTTCAACCCCAACCCAGCGATGAACTTGAGGACGGCGTAAATCAGCATCTACCAATAAAACCTTTTGACCCATAGCAGCAGCAGCCTGAGCTAAATGACAAGAAATAGTTGATTTTCCTTCCGAGGGAATAGAGGAACTAATGACAAAAGATAAACTGGAAGTGTCAGAACCTAAAAGCTTTAAGTTGGTATTGAGAGAACGGAATGACTCTAGGAAAGGAGTAGATCCAGACCATTGTTGTTTGCTGTTTAAGGTGGCTGTTGAATATGATTTAGATTCTCTCGGGGAGCTAGTAAGATTTAGGGGAGCATTGCCAATTTGTAATTGAGGTAAACCCATTTTTTCTTTTTTGGGTTTGGTTTCTACTAACTCATTTAAGGGTTTAAGGTCTTTTTGGATAGGAATCAGACCCAGTATTGGTAAGTTGACGCTTTCTTTTAACTCTTCAGAAGAGTGGAAAACTGGATCTAGACGTTCTGCTAACAATGCAGCACTAATACCTAATAACAAACTAGAAAATAGGCTTAAAGCTAAATTACGAACTGGATTAGGAGATACGGGATCTTCTAAAAGCTTGGGTTGAAATATTGTTTGCCAAGGTAAAGCATTTTGCGCTCCTTGAAGTTGCAATTCTTTCTCAGCAGTTAAAAAACGGGTTAAACTTTCGGTGGCTACTGTTGATTCCCGCATCAAATCGGTATATTGACGGGCAATTACAGGCATTTGCTTAGTCCAATTTTTTATTTGAGATAATCCCTCTTCTAAAGCTTTTTCTCTAATATTTAAAATTTCAAGTTCGTTAGCAGCTTCAATATATTTTTGATTGAGTTCTAAACGTAAAGAACTGGGAGAAGTCAAGTTGGGGGTGTTGTCTACAGCGTTAGATAAGTTTCCTGCCAAAACGCCGTTAGCTTCTTGCTGTAAAAGTGTTAGCAATTTCGCCTTTTTGTCTTCTAGGCTTTGAACAACAGGATTATCAGGTAAAAAGCGAGTTGATTCTTTAGCTAACTCTACCTCTACTTGTTGTAGTTCGTTGAGTAGATTTTGATAGCGTGGTGATTCACTCAAATAGCTAGCTGCAAGTGCTTGTTGTGGTTCTAATCCTAATTGTTGTTGCAATAAAGTGTATAAAGACTTCGTTTCTTTAATTCGGGCTTGGGTATCAAATAACTTTTGCTCAAAGCTTACTTGCTGTGTTGCCAACATTCCTGCCTGCTGTTGTGGATCGAGCAGATTGTGTTTTTGACGAAATTTTTGTACTTTATCCTGCAATAAAGCAACTTGCTTTCTTTGCTCTGGTAGCTGGCTTTGGACAAAATCAATACCTTGTTTAGCTTTGGCGCGTTTTTCTTCTAATGAATACTTAAGATAGGCTTCGTTGAGCTTATTTAAAACAAATTGAATTTTCTGCGGATTGGGATCTGTGTAAGATACTTCTAAAATTTTAGTCTCATCTAATTGTTCAATTTTCAGGGGAGATTTTTTGGGTTTGATGAGTTCTTCATACTCAATTTCGGGATATTTGCTGGTAAGTTTGGCAATCACAGGATTAAGCACTCTGGGACTACGTAGTACTTCTACTTGAGTTTCATAATCCAAGCCACCTAAATCCTGTTGTAATAAAGCTAAAGGGCTTTCTTGTTCTTCTGCTACTGGCTCAACTAAAAGTTGAAAGCTACCTTTGTATTTGGGTTCTTGAATAAAGGTTAAAACTGCTGTGATTGCAGTTACGCCAATAGTTATAAGACTAATTAGTCGTAGACGATGCTTAACTACGCTTGTGAGTTGGCGCAGATCGATACTATCTCCATTGGCTTCACTACTTGACTGATTAACAGCAGCTAAAGAATAAACATAATTTTCATTACCATTTCTGTTAATTCTATTGCCATTCTGATTTTTTAAAGGGAGATAGGTAGAATGATCTGAACTTCTATCGGGCATTATTTTATCAATCCTCACAACACGGATTATTTTTGTAAATTAGTCGCATAGTAACCCATTGCTACTAACTATATAGCCGAGCAATGGGTTGCTTCGATTTGGGCTAAAAGCTTATTTAATTTAATTAAAACAAGCTATTAAATATGCCAAATAGTGCGCCAAAAGGACTAGTGACTTTACCTACAGTATCTAAGGTGGCGGTTGAGCCTGAGCGACCGACAACAACTACATCGTTTTGTCCCAGAATTGGGTTGGTTTCATCATTGACTTCTGATGCAAAATCTACTTCAATTTTGCGCTTTTCCACTGTACCATCGGGTTTTAGACTGACTAATTCAACTTCTTTAGTGTTGGCACGTTGAGCATCAAAGCCACCAGCAGCTAAAATTGCTTGGTTAAGTGGAGTATTGGGTTCTACTTGTTGTGGGCCAGGAGTTTTGACCTCTCCGACAACATTAACTGTGATTGTTTCGGGTGAAATAGTACCTGATGCGATCGCCCGACCTTCTTCCTTGCTGATTTTGTCGGCTTTCGGAATAATAACTTTATCGCCTTCTTGCAAAATTAGATCTTGGCTAGTGTCTCCAGACTGTATAAGATCCCAAAGGTTGACAGCAATAACTTTTTCTGACCCATCCCAGGTAGCGCGTCTTACTTCTACTTCTCTAACATTAGCTAAAGGTTTAATCCCTTTAGCGATGCTGATCGCCTGAGTTAGTCTGGGTGGTATTGATTCTTGTCGTTCTTGATCACCAACATTGTTGCTACTTATTAGTCCTGGTTGCACAAAATGAGTTCCTGGTCTATATACTTCTCCAACAACAGCTACTTGGATAGGTTTATCTGTTTGTAGACCATAACTCGCCTTAGCTAGTTGATTTAACTCGGCGGTATTAATTTTGTCTGCGGTAGGTACAAAGATAGTATCTCCATCTCTCAAGGAGATATTTTGGTTAATTTGACGTTTAGTTAATAAATCCCAAAGATTAGCATTGTAAACTGTTTCTTTGCCTTTGATGGTTCTAGTTACCCTAACATTACGTACATCGGCAATAGTAGTAATCCCTCCTGCTCTTTGTAACATACTAGTCACAGTAGGAAATTGAGGCTCTTCAGGGGTAAGGGGAATTTCATAAGATCCAGGATTGTCTACCTCTCCTGAGACACCGATCTTTAAAGGACGAGGAGCTACTAATCCAACAGTAATGATGGGTCGCTTGAGGTAAGTGGCATATTCTTTGGCAACTACATCAGATGTTTCTTTTAAACTCAAACCTCGGACATCAACACTACCAACTAGAGGTAAACTAATAGTACCATCAACTAATACAGGATACTCCCCACTATACTCTTCTACTTGAAAAATATTGAGGTTAATCTTGTCTCCCGCACCGAGAGTATAGCTAGTTTCTTCAGTGGAAAATTCGGTACTGGCTGGGGGAGGAGGAGAAACATTTGGTTCAGAACCAGTTTGATTTTCTAAGGGTGGTAATTCTCTATAATTAATTGCTCCTGGTGTTTTGTCAGGTGATTCACCGTTAGTAGGCGATTGACTGGGACTAGCATCGCGCAATTCTATAGTGCTTTCCTGAGCGATCGCTGGGGCAGTTGTAAGAGCTAAACATAAGGATAAGGCGATCGGCTTGGTCACGCCTTTAGCGATAGCAGCATAGCTATTAATTCGTTCTAAAAATAATTGATACAAAATGGGTGTAGTTTTCATAAAAATATCACAATCAAAAAGTAGATTATTGCGACTAGACTAACATTATTATCTTTTGAGGTTAAAATGTCGAAAAAACAAAAACAAAAGTTTCCTTATTTAGTTGGTTCAAAATGGACTGCCAAACAAAAAAATTGGGGTTGGAGACATTTTCAGGTGATTAACCGTAAGAACCAAGGTAGATGGATCTTTGCCGAAATGGTAGCATCTTGCGATCCTCAGACGCGCTTCTGGCTAAATGCTAACCAACTTAAAGATGATTCTCTCTGGCTACCTGGATGGAAAACTCTCCAAGAGATAGAACAAGTAGAGAACAGTAATGATGATAATTATTCTAGCTATTAAGTTCGTTTATATGTTTAAAGATTAAATCAAGTTTTTACTAAAAATATCTTATAAAAAGGTTTGAAAAAATAATAACATCATCTTTAGGTAATTATTTTTTTGTTTTGGTATAAAATTCCAATCAAATGTAAAGTATAGATGAATCATGCCTCAGTAGTGTTATGAAATGTCCGCAAAATATACAATCATGTTGCCCTAATTGATAATCTTTCTAGGGTTATTGAGAAAGGAAAAATTTGGAGTTTAAATCCTCAACCCCGTTATCCTCATTTGGGAAATTATTCAGGAACTTAACAGTAAATAGATGACAATTGTAATTAATAATTGCTACATAAAAGAATTAGAATTTTTGTGGGAACGTTCTGGTAAACTGTCAGGCATTTAAATTGCATATTATTCTAATTGATAACTGGTCACTGATAACTGATAAATGATTCAAGCACTAAGAGGAACAAGAGATATTCTGCCAGAAGAAGTTGGTTACTGGCAGTTGATTGAAGATACGGCAAGAGAAATATTGGGTCGAGCGGTATATCAAGAGATTCGACCGCCAATTTTTGAACAGACAGATTTATTTGAGCGCAGTATTGGTGAGGCTACTGATGTTGTTGGTAAAGAAATGTATACCTTTAAAGATCGAGGCGATCGCTCTTTAACTCTCCGTCCCGAAGGTACAGCAGGAGTGGTACGAGCTTATATTAGTAACAAACTTCATGCTCAAGGAGGAGTACAACGTCTTTGGTATACGGGAGCAATGTTTCGTTATGAACGTCCTCAAGCTGGTCGTCAAAGACAGTTTCATCAGGTAGGGTTAGAGTTATTGGGTAGTCATGCTCCCCGTGCGGACGTGGAAGTTATTGCTCTGGCGACGGATATTTTACAAACTTTGGGCTTAAAAAATCTGGAACTAGATATTAACTCTGTGGGTAATGGTAGCGATCGCGCTCAATATCGCGAGGCATTAATAAGTTATCTTGAACCATATAAGGATGATTTGGATGAAGATAGCAAAGACCGTTTAACCCGCAACCCTTTACGAATTTTAGACAGTAAAGACCAGAAAACTCAAGCAATTGCCCAAAATGCCCCCAAAATTACCGAGCATTTGAGTACTGAATCAAAAAAACACTTTGATACAGTGTTGCAGCTACTTACTGATTTAGATATCAAGTATCAAATTAATCACTGTTTGGTTAGAGGGCTAGATTACTATACCCACACCGCTTTTGAAATTAAATCTAGCGATTTAGGCGCACAAGCAACTGTCTGTGGTGGTGGACGCTACGATGATTTAGTTGCTGAATTGGGAGGTGCTGAGACTCCAGCCGTAGGTTGGGCAATTGGGATGGAAAGATTGGTCTTATTGCTGCAAAAGTTACAAGCTAATCCTCTTATTACTCCTGATTTGTATCTGGTATCTCGTGGAGAAGTTGCAGAAGCCCAAGGATTATTATTGGCGCAAAAACTACGCCATGCAGGATTGGGTGTGGAACTTGATTTAAGTGGTAGTGCCTTTGGTAAACAGTTTAAACGAGCCGATCGCAGTGGCGCAGTTGCTTGTTTAGTTATAGGTGATTCCGAAGCAGAAAACCAAACAGTTAACTTGAAATGGTTAGCTTCAGGAGAACAACAAGCGATCGCTCAGAGTGATTTATTAGCAATGACTGAAGAACTAAAAACTAACATTGCCGAACTCAAATAAACTTTGATAATTCAAAATTATTAAAAACTAAAAACTCAAAACTCAACGAAGCAATTCATATTTAGCAGGATGGTAATTTGCTAATCTTTCCAAGATGGCTTTAATATATTCTGAACTTGATCGTCATTGAATTTATTATGAGCAATTTACAAGAAAAACTTAAAAAAGATGTTGCAGAGATTACCTGGAAAGATTTGCAGCCCCATGCCCGAAGAGATGCAATTATTGTAGTTAAAGAAGAACTAGAGTTATCTGAAGTGGCAGTAGCGATCGCCGAAGATAATACGACTTCGGTTCAAAGTTGGATCAACGAGCAGTCAATTGCTAAACCTACTGCTCAACAACTAACTGAGTGGAATAATGAACCTCAAAAGCAATTTACTACTTTAATTGTGCAACCTTTTGTGATTGTGCAAGAAGCTACTTAACCTATAATCTATAACCTATAACCTATAACGGTTTTAGTAATCAGTAATCAGTAATCAGTAATCAGTAATCAGTAATCAGTAATCAGTAATCAGTCATTTATTCTGACTTCTGACTCCTGACCATTCATTAAACATTGAACATTTAACATTAGACATCGTTGATAAATGGTAAATGAAATTGCGTAACAGTTTAAACTTTTTTCATTTGATTCTTTCCCAATAAGCCATTTGGTCTTAAGGCTAAAGTCAAAATGACTAGAGTAAAACCAATAATTTCTCGATAGCTACCGCCTAAATATCCTGCTGCTAAAGATTCCCCAATACCATATAATACTCCTGCGATCGCAATACCCCAAGGGCTATTTAACCCACCAATAATGGCTGTCGCAAAGGCTTTTAAACCAAGCAATGTCCCCATCCCTGCCGACACATTATAAATTGGGGCAATTAAAATCCCTGCAACTCCTGCTAAAACTGTAGATAGAGCATAGGAAAAAGCAATCGCACCTTGAACATTAATGCCCATAATTTTAGCTGTATCTGGGTTTTCACTGACAGCTAAAAAGGCTTTACCCCATAAAGTATGAGTAAAAGTCCAACGGATTAAAACCGCGATCGCCAATACAATTAAAGGTATAAGCAATTCCAGGGGATAAACACCAAAATCGAAAATTTTAATCGGTTGTTGGGCTAAAACAGAAGGATAAGCTCGAACTTCCTTCCCAAAAGTTAGCATTGCTAGGTTTTCGCCGATAATGCCCACTGCAATTGTAGTCAATAACCAAGAATTAGAACCACCAATGGCAAAAGGACGTACAGCTAACCTTTCAATCAGCAAACCACATATAGCACAAACTATGAGAGATAAGGGAAGAGCGATCGCCAGATGCCAACCCCAAGTAATATTTAATAGATAACAAACAACTGCCCCCAACATCACTGAAACACCTTGGGAAAAATTCATAGTCTGAGAGACAGAATAAGTAATCTGAAAACCCAAGGCAATTAAGCTATAGACGCTGCCGATGGCAATACCAGAAATAATAAATTGCTCCAGCATAAGTATATTTCTCAGTGAGTTGTAATTACCAGTTATCTTAAAAGCTATTAAGAGCGATCGCAATTGATAAAATAAGTAAATAAAATAATTAAATAATTAATATATATAGGGGCTATTTTATTTTCTCAATACTATTAATGATTAATTGACTTTCAATTCTACCCAGGTATACTGATTAGAAAAATATGAACATCATGGAGACTATTGCCCAAATAAAGTCTCAGTTGGAGCAAGTTGAACTACAAGAACAAACGAATCAGCAAGAACAAGCCAAAATTAATCAACGTCTAGTAGAGTTAGAAACTGAGCTTCAGCAACAACAACAACGTCGTAATCAATTAGATCAAGAAGCTTTGAGGCTTTATACTCAAGCGGAGCAATTAAAGTCCAAACTGGGTAAACTAGAGCGTATAGCCAATTTATCAAAAGAGTTTTTGGAATTACACGAAGAGTGTCAAGATAATCAAGATTTATTAAATACCTTATATTCTTGTGTCTCAACTAAACAAGAAGACAACCAGCAAACTACTAGTAATTCTTCAATCTTCAATCAAAATCCTGTTGAGTCAGATTTTTCAGAATTTAAGCAAAATAATGATGATGTTCGATATGCCATCACTATCGATGAAATTAAACAAGCTTTACCCAATGCAGAAAAAATATATCAACAGTTAGTTGCTGGCTATCTAGAAGAGTATAAGACCTATCAAAATTATATTGTCGATGGCTTAGATTTAATTTGGTATGCAGTAGCTTTTATTGCCTTTGGGCGTACTTCTTATCGTCAAATGAGCTTTAAATATCATCCTGATTTAGATGGCTCAGAACGGGCAATGCAGTTAATCAATACAGCTTGGTCTATTTCGCAAAACTTTGTCAGCAATCCGACTATAGCCAATAATGCCATGAATACTTTTTGAAATAGCTAAAGCTAAATCTTCAACTAAACCATATCAGGGTATCCAAGCAGCATCAGGAGATCTATTTGCACCATTAGGTAATTTAAATCCAGTAGAAGAATCAAAAGCCAGCTCCGATTTATCTTGGCGACTCCACGCTTGAAGTTGATAAGCTATTTCAATGTTGCGATTACCTGTCTCTTCGCCAGTGGGTGGCATAATCAATAAATCTCCATTAGCATTTCTTTCAAAGCGCAAGTCACGATTATTATTACTCAGTTGATAGAATTGCTCGTCCGTTAATTCAATTGATTGGCAATCAAGGATTAGAGTATCCATAGGCTAAGCTGTCAAGTATTTAATTTGTTTATTGAGGTTGACGAGGAGATTAGGTGACGGGAAGACTGGGAGAAGGTTTGATGGTTTGTTGCCTAATGGCATAATACACAATTTAAATGCTTATAAGCTTAATTAAAATTTTAGGTAATTATATTTTAAATCTAGAAAACTTAAATTACCATTTAACTCCCTTCAATATCTTGGATAAGAAGCATAAGCTAAAGTGTATTTAAACTGTATATTATCCTGTTAGAAAATTAGGTTGAAAAAACTCGTGTTCTGACTTTTGTATTAATCAAGAATTTCAGTGCGTAGCAGCTTATTCAATACTTCTTCCTGGTTCTTTTTTTCCTCTTGCTATCTTTGTCAATCAATAAAGAAGTTCATCCGAGAATTGTTGGGATCATATTCTCTTCAAGTAAATTGCCTGAAATTCATCGCAACTTTATTCAGAAATCAGTGTCTTTACCAATTTACAGTCTTTAATTCTGACCATTATATTGGGACGGTAATAGTATAAATGACGGTAATTGTGGGCGATTTTATGCCTATATTGCCTATCAGCATTGCTTAAATGCTAAACATATATTTTTATTTTTATATCCAATAAGCTTTCCTCTAATATGAAAAAGAAAGAATTACAAAAACTTTTAAAAAAAAAGAAATCTAATGCAGGTTTTACTCTAACTGAACTCTTGGTTGGTTTATTTATGAGTATTTTTGTCATTGGTGCATTGGGTTTTGGTTTGATGGAGGTATTAGGAACTAGTCAGAGTGAAGGTTCTAAAACAGCAGCACGTAATGAGACAGGAAGGGCTTTAGATTTTATCTCTGACGAATTGAGACGCGCCCAAGCAATTGAAGTAGATATGAGTAACGCCAATATATTCAGTGGTGCAAACGCTGTAGCACCTGGGTATAATGGTAAGCTTCCAACAGGGGGAACAGTAAGACTAGCACTACAAATACCTGGAGTGGATCAAAGAGTAATTTATTCTGTAGCACCGCCAGCAAGTGGTTCTCCTTGGAAAGGGCCTTTAGTCATCTATCGTTGGGGGCCCGAATTAACAGCCAATGGTAGTTATGTAACAGATCCTACTAAAGCTGGGCGAGTTGATAATCCCGCAGGTTGGACTAATGAAGCATTAATTGATAAGGTTAACGATACTGAACAAACTGAAACTTGTGGTGGAACAAGCACAATTTTCTCTGGTTTTTTCGCTTGTGTAGTAGATGATGATGGTGATGGTCAAGCGATTACAGCACAACTATTTTTCACTGGTGAAACAATAACAGTCTCGGGACAAAATAGTAGCTATTCCGCAGATACACGAGCCGTAGCTAGAGCTAGAACTGCTCCTGGCAATAACTCTGAAGATTTGGAATCTTATACCATGAGCTTTAGGACACTTGATCCTAGTTTTGCTTGTAATAATAATTCTGACTGGACAATGAGGACAGATTTTGGTGAAAGTTTAAGTGATCCTGGAAGTATAGATCAATGGGATCATAAAAAGAATGGACAACCACAACCAATTAAGATAAGTGGTGATACATTAGTTATTTCTTCTGTTCCCAGATCTCCTAATAATGGTGCGACTACTTGCAATAACCGTCGTATCAATAACGGTCGTGAATTAACTAATCCAACAAATCCTAGAGATTTTTCTGGCAATATTGGTTTAGGAGAAAATACTAATTGGGTAGATACAGATACTGTAGTAGCAGTATCCCATTTTATTGATTTTAACGATCCGAAAACATTTAACGGTGATAAACAAGGTACTTGCGATAGCAATCATGTCTGTACTGGAAGCAATGGAGGGAAAGTTAATACTAAAAAAATCGATGATACTATAGAGGTCAATTCATCAGTAGCAATGCTTAAAAGAGGAAGTCTTGTTCCTGATTATGGTGGATTTGATCCTGAAGGTGATGGAACAGATGCAAACGGAGACGGAATAGTAGATCCAGGGAATCAACAATCTTTAGGAGAATTTTTAGCTAGCCTAAATTTAGCAGAGCTAGACGCTAATGGTAGATATGTAATTACTAATGAACTCAAACCTGATGAACGTATAATTGGCTTTGAAATTGGACATACTGAAAAATTGGTAAGTGGTAATCCTAATCCAGGTTTTGATCTTCAAGACAACATTTTTATAGTTAAATCTGAAGCTTTTTCTAAAGAATACGATTACACACCGATACCTTAATTGTCGCCATATCTTACATTGGCGTTGGTGAGTGCATAATGCTAAAAAGCTTAAAATGAGATAGTCAAATTACCTGTTATAGCAATGTACTGTCCCCAATGTAAGTCTTCTCATAACAAAAAAAACGGTTTTCGAGGTGGAAAACAATCATACAAATGCAACGATTGTGGCTACCAATACGTAGAAAATCCTATTTCTAACCTGAGTTCGGGATAAGAAAAGGGATAGGTAGTAAGCTGAAAATAACAACAAATTCAGTAAACCTGCCCTATGTTTAGTTTAGATGCTTTGTTTTGCGATGTAGATGATTTTTGCCTTCATTTTGAACCAGAATGGCAGAAGAGGTTACTAAATCATGGAGGAACAAGAAGACGCAGAGCCAAAAATCTATGTCTAAGTGAAATAATGACCATCTTGATTGCTTTTCATTCCTGTCATTATCGTAATTTCAAACATTTTTACATTGATTATGTCGTGCAACACTGGAAGTCTGCTTTTCCAAAACTTCCTAGTTACCAGAGATTTGTAGAATGGATGCCTTCTACTCTCATTCCTTTGTGTGTTTATCTTAAACGTTGTTTTGGGAGCTGCACAGGGATTAGTTTTGTTGATGCGACTAGTCTTAAAGTTTGTCACAATCGCAGAATAAAACGTCATAAAGTTTTCGACGGCTTGGCTCAAAGAGGTAAAACGTCAGTTGACTGGTTTTTCGGGTTTAAACTTCATCTGGTAGTTAATGAATTTGGTCAATTATTAAATGCTCAATTAACTCCTGGTAACACTGACGATCGTCGTCCTGTTCCAGATTTACTTCAAGGTCTTTTTGGTAAATTTTTTGCTGATAGAGGTTATGTTTCTCAAAAGTTAGCAAATCAATTGTTAGAAGACTTTGGAATTCAATTTTTTGCCAAGCCCAGGCGCAATATGAAGAATAAGTTAATGTGCCTTCACGATAAGCTTTTATCCCGTCAACGTTCCATTATTGAAACGATTAATGACCAGCTAAAAAATATTTCTCAGATCGAACATTCTCGCCATCGATTGCGAAGCTAGCCGAAGGCATCGCCTGTTAATTTTTGCGTTAATGTTCTCTGTGGATTAATCGCTTATTGTCATCAACCTAAAAAGCCAAGTCTTCGTCTTGACTGGCTTTTACCTCAATCCTCTTAACCCGAACTCAGGTTATTTCTAGAAGATATCCAGTAGAAGTTAAACAACTTTGCCTCAAAATGTATCTTAATGGAATGGGTTTTAGGGCGATCGCCAGAGTGACAGATATCGACCATACAACTATCATAAATTGGGTCAAAGAAGCAGGAGAGTCTTTATCTGATGAACCACAAGATGATGAAATACCAGAAATTGGAGAAAACACTCGTCTAAGACATTATCTAGCTCGATTACCTCCATTCGAGGGCAAGCATCGAAAAACTCTTTGTTACTCTAAATCAACTCTTCTTCTCAAACTTAATATCACTAAAAAAGCTCAGGAACTTTTAATTAAAGCTGCTGCTGAAAGAAAAGTATTTGTAGAAAGCCTCGCTTCAGAAATATTGAATGAAAGTATTGAGAATAAGTTTTCTCAAATCTAGATTGACTATTCTTTTGTCAAGACTATTGCACCTAATATAAGCTAATTGTTATTAAAAATTTCTTGAGTAGTGCGGAAAGCACAGCTAGCTGAACAATAGTCTTACTCTTTTTTACAATTGCTTGCAGATACAGAACCAGTTTTACTTCCAACATAATTTCCAGTTCTCATAATACCCAAGCCTAACGAGATAACGAAGCACTTTTGGGTGTCGGTAAAGTTGGAAGATAAGACAATTGTTCCCATTTTGGTAGTATTGCCCTTGTAAGAAAAAGATATATTGGGAGTAGAACCAGAAAGATTTGTCCGAATAATGACGCTATCATCTATGGTTCTAGTATTTAATAAACAGTTAGCAGGATTAGCACTGAGAATATTGGTGTTAGGATTAATATCTATACGACAACGTTTACCCTGTCGCATTGCTTGTCTTTGAGTTTCTCTGATTGCTCCTAAAAGCTGTTCTAATGAACTATCTACTCGAATACGATTTAATAAGCCAAGAAAATTAGGAGAAACAATTGCTGCTGTAATACCAATAATAATCAGAGCAATCATCAGTTCTGTTAAAGTAAATCCAGAATTATTCTTTTTGTTACTGTTATTCTTCATCAGTAATCACTAAATTAATCAATAGCATTATTATTTAACTGACTTTGCAGCTAGAAGTCGCAGTGTCATAGTCGCCAGTTAAAATATTTCCCAACAATCCTGCTATTTGCAAACATTTTACGGTAGTAGTCTGGGGGTGAGATACTCTAATTATTCCTTCGCTATCAGCTTGGGTATTTCCCTTAACCGTAAAAGTTATTTTGGTAATACCACCTTTATTTACAGAGACATCTATAGGTAAGATTCTCTCTTCTAGTAAGCAGCCATTGTAAAAATCAGCAGCTACAGTTTCTCCAGCATCAGTACTTTCTACAACATTAATTGTTTCTCGCGATTTGCCATCTATAGTCTTAGTCACAAATTTAATTTTGCAAGTTTTGCCTCGACGTATAGCTTGTCTTTGTGCTTCTTTAATTGCACCCTCAACTTGTGCTAAACCGTCTTTGACGCGAGTTTGGTTGAGCAAACCAAGAAAATTAGGAGCAGCAATACTAGCAATTACACCAACAATAACTAGTGTAACTATCATTTCAACAAGAGTAAAACCCTTATTACTTTTTCTACGGGCATTGTAAAGCAACATCAGGAATTACCTCCACATAACGTTCTGCAATCACATCACCAATGGGATCACCAGAGTCATCTAATTCTTGTACTTGATAATTAATTTTTAAAGTTCGATGAGGAAAAGTAGAATTAGTTTCGCTTACAGGATTACGAATTAAGCCAAATGTTTTTCCTACTGTAGTTCCATCAGCTTTTTTTATAAGTTTTACAGTAGGTGCGTCTACTGCCTCTAGATCGTCCTGTAATTCTTTTGCATAACCATCCGCATAGGTAGCAGGATTACATTTATCGTCATGATCTTCGGCGATATTACTGGCTAAAATATTAGTCCTTTCGAGGTCTTCCTGAATTAGCTGATTAGCTCTTTGTTTTTCTTGTGCTTGAACTTTCATACCCATTGCTAAAACAAAAGACTGCATAGCAACACTGATAAAAGCCAAGGCAATAATAATAGAAATTAGGATTTCTAGAGTAGTGAAACCCTGATTTAAGGATTTTCTTAGTTTGAATTTCAATAGTTTGTTCATTAGTCTATTGCACCTCCTCTCTTACCCAATTAGTTGGAGTACTAGTTAAAGGTCTGGGTGTGATAGTTGAGCTAGTTGTATAAAATTTATAAGCAGGTTCAGAAGCAGTTTTTGTACTCGTTTTATCACTTCTAATATTGACAGTTGCACTACCAGTATTATTGAAATTATTTACCCATACAGCACCGTTAATATTGACTGTGCCACTTCCAGTTATGTTGAGAGTTGCATTAGGAGCATGAATAAATGCTTCTATATTTACAGTTCCGCCGTTAGGGTTAATGTTAATTGTTTGATTACCAGCGACGTAAATTTCTAAATTATGAGATGAAACACTAGTATTACTAGTGCTACCACTATTAAAGTTGGCATAGCTATTATTAGGATTCGCTGCGTTACTATTTCCGAGCGTTCTAGTAGTACCAGCAGTACCAGAAATGTTAATATTACTTGTGGCATACAAAGTACTTTTAGCAATACCATCTGTTACAAGATCGTTATTTTCCACATCTATAGTTGTAACTTCGTACAAAAATCTTCCATCGTCGTTTTTTCTGTCTTTGTCTGGATCTAGAGGATCTAGGGGTCTAGGTAAAGTTATTCTCGATCCTGTAGTATTGATACTACCAATATTATTGTGCAAACCATTTTTTTTGTCAGTCCCTATTCCTATTGGATCTGGAATAATAGCAGGTAAATCACGAGGATCACTGATGACGTTACTATTTCCAGCTATGGCAGCAGGTGTAGCACATGCAGTACCAGAACTTTTCAAAACTATATTGTCATCGGCATTAGGAATATTTAAAGTTCCTGGGCTAGCGATCGCACCACTTCCTACCCATAATACAGGGGCAAAATTTTCTAAGTCATTGATACGTAAGGGTATTTCTACTTCTATTTGCGCTACGCTACCATCAGGACTTTTTCCTTGAACAGTTAAAATTCCTCTAGCGTCACTTTGTCCATCATCATCAGTATCATTGTCATTGCTAGTATCGGTAGGAAAATCAGCATTTACATCAGCAGAAACATTAAAAATGCCGTTGTCGTCTGTGTCATCTAAAATACCATCATTGTTAGCATCACCAGTATTACCGTCAATATCATATTCGTAGCTAATTAGACGATACTCCCCAATAGTTTCATCTCCAGCATTTTCATCAATATTTTCTTTGATTTCCCACCATTTTTGTGTGTTGTTAGGTGCAGAAGTTGCCCCTCCATCTTCCCAACCTGTAGGAGTGGTTGATATATTGTTGCAAGTTTGTGCTGATACATTAGCATTGGCAGTCCATTGATCCTGATTGTACACAGTTAATATACGATTTTGATTTAATAATTCTCGATATTTAGTGATACCAACTTCGGCTACAGCTAAAGCATCGGAAGAACTATTTTGAGATATAGCACTTATATTCTCTTCACTCGATATAACAATATTGACTGTACCTAACAAAAGCATGACTAATCCCAGGGCGATAACCATCGGCAGGGTAAATCCCTCATCCCTAGCACGACGATGTAGTAAGACTTTAAATAATAAAAGTTTCATGTAAAGCTAAAAATACAAAAGTAAATCAACCAAGGCACAAAATACCTCGCCACAAGTATTACTTAAAGTACCCAGAACAAGTGCGATCGCGATCAGTGACAGTCAAAAAAAATTTATTTAGCTTCAAGATCTTGTCTATTGATGAGTAAATAGTAACGGAGCGATCGCCATTCACTATTCACTGATCATTGTTCACTGATTTTAAGCAAATGTAACGAATTGCAAAGTATAATAATCAAATTAGGTCGTAAAATTTAGCGTTTAGCGACCAACAGTACACACTATTATTTGAGATTTAGTATATTTAAATGCGAGTTGCGATCGCCGGAGCAGGATTAGCAGGGTTAGCCTGTGCAAAATATTTAGTTGATGCAGGACACCAACCTATTGTCCTCGAACGTCGGGATGTATTAGGTGGCTTGGTAGCTGCTTGGAAAGATGAAGATGGAGACTGGTATGAAACAGGTCTACACGTCTTTTTTGGGGCATATCCGAATATGATTCAACTATTTAAGGAGTTGGGTATTGAAGATAGACTTCAGTGGAAGGAACACACTCTAATTTTTAATCAGCCTGAGAAGCCAGGGACATATTCTCGTTTTGATGTTCCCGATATTCCAGCACCCATTAACGTCATCACCTCGATTCTGCGCAACAACGATATGTTGACCTGGGAGCAAAAAATTAAATTTGCGATTGGTCTATTGCCTGCGATCATTAGAGGACAACAATATGTCGAAAATATGGATCAATACAGTCTGTTGGAGTGGCTGGAAAAACAAGGTGTTGACGAGCGAGTCAATAGTGATATTTTTATTGCTGCTTCTAAAGCCTTGACTTTTATTAATCCTGAAGATGTTTCCGCAACGATCCCCCTTACAGCACTGAATCGTTTTCTCAAAGAACGTTATGGTTCAAAAGTAGCTTTTTTGGATGGTTCACCTACTGAAAGATTGTGTCAGCCAATGGTGGATTATATTACTGCCAGAGGTGGCGAAGTCCGTCTTAATGCTCCCCTCAAAGAAATTATGACGGCGGCAGATGGTACAGTTAAAGGCTTCTTGTTAAGAGGTTTAAATGGTGCGGAAGATGAAATTTTAACTGCCGATGCCTATGTCTCAGCCATGTCTGTCGATCCTCTCAAAGCGATGTTACCTGAGTCGTGGAGAGAACAAACTTTCTTTAAACAGATGTGTAAGCTAGAGGGGGTAGAAGTAATTAATCTTCATCTCTGGTTTGACCGCAAACTAACTGATATTGATCAACTATTATTTTCGCGATCGCCATTACTGAGCGTCTACGCGGATATGAGTAATACCTGTCGTGAATATGTTGATCCTGAAAAGTCAATGTTGGAATTAGTACTTGCTCCTGCTAAAGATTGGATTAATAAGTCCGAGGCAGAGATTATTGCTGCGACAATGGCAGAACTACAAAAACTATTTCCTCAACACTTTACTGGTGATAATCAGGCAAAATTACTTAAATCCAAAGTAGTTAAAACCCCAAGATCGGTTTATCGCGCTGTAGCAGGCACACAGTCTTACAAACCAACTCAAAAAACTCCTATCGCTAATTTTTATCTCGCAGGCAGTTATACTAAGCAAGAATATTTAGGCAGTATGGAAGGTGCGGTACTTTCTGGTAAACTAGCAGCCAATGCGATCGCGCAAGATTACCCTGTTACCAACCAAGTTAACAAAGAGATAGCCGTCCTCGGTATATAACGTTTGTTATCTATTGTGTGCCTTTAGTAGCTAAGAGGATGAGACAATGCTAAATGGCTAGGTAAACCTAAATATCATCCTATCTCCTGCCATCAAATAAGACAGTACCCCGTTTGCTTCTGAATGTTGCAATTACCAAAATCAAAAACAAAAAAAAATTTAGTCTCGGTAGACGAGTCATACGAACTCTGTCGTCAAATTACGGCAGAATACGCCAAAACTTTTTATCTCGGCACTTTGCTAATGCCAAAAGAGAAAAGCAAAGCTATTTGGGCAATCTATGCCTGGTGTCGTCTTACCGACGAGCTAGTAGACGGTACGAAAGCCAGATACACGACCAAAGAAACTCTAGCAGAATGGGAACAGCAGTTAGAATCCGTTTTCGCTGGCTATCCGTTAGATGAGACAGATGTGGCTCTGGTTGATACCATTCAAAACTATCCGATGGGGATTCAACCTTTTCGAGATATGATTGCTGGGCAGAGGATGGATTTAGAACGCAATCGTTATCAAACCTTTGAAGAACTGAAGTTGTATTGTTACCGTGTAGCAGGTACAGTAGGCTTGATGTCCAATGCAGTCTTAGGTATTGGTTCAGATACTAATGGTGTTCCCTGGCGAAAAGATCAACCAATTTATGTCCCAACTGAAGAAGCGATCGCTCTGGGGATAGCAATGCAACTTACTAACATTTTGCGAGATGTCGGAGAAGATATGCAGCGCGATCGCATTTATTTACCCCTTGACGATCTACAAGCTTTTAACTACACCGAAGCGGACTTACTGGCTGGAGTCGTTGATGAACGTTGGAAAGCCATCATGAAGTTTCAAATTAAACGTGCCAGAGAGTATTATAAACAAGCTGAAAAAGGCATTCGCTATTTAATTCGCGACTCCCGTTTGCCAGTTTGGGCATCTTTAATGCTTTATCAAGGCATTCTCAAGGAAATTGAAGCCAATAATTATGATGTCTTTAACCAGAGAGCTTTTGTCGCCAAACATAAGAAAACTCTATCCCTTCCTATTGCTTGGTTAAGAGCGCAAGTATTGTAGTCTCGGTTAGAGTTAAGACAGTTTTAAGATTAAGGTGGTTCTAAGCTTTGTTGTTTATTAGTTATGGTTAGTATTAGTTTTCTCGATATAAAGAAATAGGAAGATGCTTAGAGTAGCGACTAAAATCTTGATCGCTGGTATAAATATCTAAATATCTAGTTTCAATCTAGTTGAGACCTACATTCAGCAGGTTTCTTAACAGAGGAAATAATATTTTTGACAGGCTGAACCGAGGAAACGCAAAATATGTTTTTGTGAATCGTTTAACTTAATCGACCACTTTCGACCCTCTACCCAAACCAAATGCACGGACTGAAAACATTGCAGCACCCACCGCAGTGTTGGTCGCTCTGCAATACTTCTCGTTTAAGGGCTTTGATGTTTTTGGTTTTTGCCTGGGCAATTCGCTTGTTCAATTGTTTGAGGTCAGCTTGTTGACGTAATTCGCTTTGGACCACCAGCCAGCGCTGGCGGACTCCCCCGCTCACAAGGGTAGGTTTTTTACATTAACTCTATAATGGTGTGAGACAAGGTAGAC
>CAYMWC010000008.1:37401-56287 GCA_964393695.1 uncultured Pleurocapsa sp. | reverse complement strand
TTACCAATATACCCACCCTCTCTATTATTGTCAACCCCCTCCTGCGAGGAAAATTTGTGTTATTTTTTTCTGATTTAATCAAAGCCACTCGTGCTATGGTGTTTGGGCAGATATTTGAACATTATTTTTTTATGTCTTTGGCTTTTCAAGAAATAATTGCTACTTTAAACACTTTTTGGAGCGATCGCGGTTGTTCTATCGTTCAACCATATGACATGGAAAAAGGTGCGGGTACGAAAAACCCCAATACTTTTTTAAGGGCATTAGGACCCGAGCCTTGGTCTGTAGCTTATATTGAGCCTTGCAGAAGACCAGGTGATGGACGATATGGAGAAAATCCTAATCGAGTTCAACATTACTACCAATATCAAGTGTTGATCAAGCCTTCACCAGATAATATTCAAGAAGTTTATTTGGATTCTTTGAGAGCTTTAGGAATTCAGCCTGAAGATCACGATATTCGTTTTGTCGAGGATAATTGGGAAGACGCAGCAGTTGGTGCTTGGGGGGCTGGTTGGGAAGTTTGGTTAGATGGGATGGAAATTACTCAATTTACCTATTTCCAGCAATGTGGAGGGATTGATTGTCGTCCTGTGTCAATTGAGATTACTTATGGATTGGAAAGATTGGCTATGTATCTACAGAATGTAGATGCGATTATGAAAATCAGGTGGAATGATCGCGTTAGCTATGGAGATATTTTTCTTCAAGGAGAAATAGAACAATGCACTTATAATTTTGAAGCTTCAGATCCAGATCTTTTATTTAGTTTATTCGGATTATATGAAAAGGAAGCAACACAATTGATTAATCGAGGCTTAGTTATGCCTAGTTTGGATTATGTACTTAAATGTTCTCATAGTTTTAATTTGCTCGATGCTAGAGGTGTCATTGCTGTAACAGAAAGGACTCGTTATATTGGCAGAATTCGTAATCTAGCACGACAGGTGGCACAGCTATATCTGGAACAGAGGGAAAGTTTGGGATTTCCTTTACAAAAAGTTAGTTAGCTTATTGAGAATAAATAGCAAAAACTGTATGATAGGGAATCTAAAATATCTTGATTCTTTAGATAAACAAGTGTGTGAAGTTTTATGAGTAAACAAATAAATAATTTTTCCCGACGCGGTTTTATAAGTATTAGTACCGCAGCTTTAATTGTTGCTTGTAATCAAACTCAAAGCAATCAATCTCAAAACGAACAGCAACCCGAAGCATCAACAACTTCATCAACAAACCAAAGCAAAGAAACAACTCAAGGTGGGGAGGTAAATCTTTATTCTTCTCGCCACTATAATACCGACGAGCAACTATATAACGGTTTTAGGGAAAAAACAGGGATTAAAGTTAATTTAATTGAAGGAAAAGATGATGAATTAATTGAAAGAATCACAAGCGAGGGAGCAAATAGCCCCGCAGATATCTTAATTACCGTTGATGCAGGTAGATTATGGCGTGCGGATCAGGCAGGAATCTTTGCCCCTGTAGAATCACAGATTTTAACTGAGAAAATCCCCGAAAATCTGCGCCATCCTGAAAATCTTTGGTTTGGTTACAGTAAACGGGCGCGAGTAATTATGTACAATAAAGAGAAAGTAGACCCTGCTCAACTAGCTACTTATGAAGATTTAGCGAATCCCAAATGGAAAGGAAAAGTCATAGTTCGTTCTTCTAGCAATATTTATAATCAATCTTTGGTGGCAGGAATGATTGAGGCTAAAGGGGAACAAGCGACAACTGAATGGATTAAAGGATTGGTTGCTAATTTTGCTCGCCCGCCCGAAGGCAACGATACTTCTCAAATTGAATCAGTGGCAGCAGGGCTTGGGGAGATTACTTTAGCCAACACTTATTATCTAGCCAGATACAAAGACAATAAAGAAGTATTTGATAAGATTGGAGTTTTATTCCCCAATCAGAATGATCGAGGTACGCACGTTAACATTAGTGGGGCTGGTATGTTAAAAAACGCTCCTCATCAAGAGCAGGCGATCGCGTTTTTAGAATATCTTGCTAGTCCTGAAGCTCAAAAGTTTTTTGCTTTGGGTAATAATGAATATCCCGTAGTAGCAGGAACGCCTGTAAATCCTGTGGTGGAAGCTTTTGGTAAGTTTAAAGAAGATACTACTAATGTATCTGCCTACGGTAAAAATAATGCTACTGCTGTTAAGATTATGGATCTCTCCGGATGGAAATAATCTAACTAACTTACTAGGTAAACAAATGAGACAATTTCTCGGTGTGGCAGCTTTAACTGATATTCTGCTAGTAGGTGGTATGATGGCTATCTCTTTATCTGCTCAGGCGGAGTCACCTTTATCAGTTGTTTATCCGCCTCCAGAACATCAAACTACCGCCGAGAAAATCTTTTTTATTGGTACAGCATCTCCTCAAGAGCCAGTATTAATCAATGGCAAGCCTGTAAAAAATCGTAGTAATTCAGGACATTTTGCTCCTAGTTTACCTTTGAAAATAGGGGAAAATTTGTTTACGATTCGTCAGCAAGAGCAAGAAATAAAAATTAAAGTTAATCGCCTAAGCGATCAACCAGAAGTACCTAAAAATTTGGCTTTTGGGAGCGATTCTTTGACCCCTGGAGTAGATATTGTCCGTTTGCCTAATGAACCAATTTGTTTTGGTGCAGTAGCTCCACCAGATGCTAATGTGTCAGTTCAAATTGGTCGAAGTATAGTTTTGCTTTTACCTCAAGTAGAATTTGTGGAATTACCTGCTAATTCGGCAGTATTAACGGCGGATAATAAGCCAGTGACAAAATCAAGTATAGGTAAGTATGAAGGTTGCACTAGTTTAGATATTCCTCGTAACTACGGCAAGCCTTTATTTGAATTAAAACAAGATGGCGAGACAATCACTCAAGAAGGTCAGGGAGAAATTTCTATTCTTGCTCCCCAAGATATCGAAGTGGTTGAAGTTATTGCAGATGTTGGAGTAGCTAGAACAGGAGCAAGCACAGATCATTCTCGTTTAACTCCTCTACCCAAAGGAACTAGAGGCAGAATAACAGGGAAGGAAGGAGAATGGTTGAGACTTGACTATGGTGGATGGATTCAAGAGACAGAGACGAAACCTGTACTGGGAAATATTCCTCCTCAGTCGATAGTTCGTGGTATTATTGCTAGACAAGTAGAATCAGCAACTGAAGTGATTTTTCCTTTGCAATTGCCTGTACCTGTGGAGGTGAAGCAAGATAAAGCAAGTATTACTTTAAGTTTGTACAATACTACTGCTCAAACTGATACTATTCGTCTTGATGCTGATCCGATGATTAAACGCCTTGATTGGCAACAAGTATCACCCAATCAAATTGACTATAAGTTTGAACTGCATCGGCAACAGCAATGGGGTTATGATTTGCATTATGAAGGAACTAGTTTGATTTTTTCTTTACGTCATCCTCCTAAAGCTGCCTTGTCTCCAATCGCTGGGTCAATGTGGTATGGGGAGGATGTAGTTGAAGGCAAAGTTATTAATGCTAATCCTCAACAACCTTTAGAAGGCATCGACATACTTTTAGATCCTGGGCATGGTGGACAAGAATCAGGAGCAAAAGGGCCAACAGGTTATCCAGAAAAAGATATTAATTTATTAGTTTCAAAATTAGTTGAGCAGGAATTGAATAAGCTAGGGGCAACAGTTTATTTAACAAGAGAAAAAGATATTGATTTATCTTTAGACGAAAGAGTTGCAATGATCGATAAAGTTAAACCCGATTTGGCTGTTTCAATTCACTATAATGCCTTGCCTGATAATGGGGACGCAGAGAATACCCAAGGGATAAGTACTTTTTGGTACAACACTCAGGCTCATGCTCCTGCAATGTTTCTACACAATTATTTAGTTACTAAGTTAAATCGCCCTGACTATGGTACTTATTGGAATAATTTGGCTTTAACTCGACCTCATACTGCACCATCTATTTTATTAGAATTGGGATTTATGATTAATCCTGAAGAATTTGAATGGATTACCAATGTTCAAGAACAACAGAAATTAGTTAAAGCGATCGCGCAAGGGATTCAAGCCTGGTTTGCTACAGTACAGCAATGATGAGGGATGAATGATGAGAAATAAACCTAATCAATTTTAATTATTAATTACTGATGTTACCTGCTTTTTATTATCACTGGTGATTACAATATTATTATCTTCCAGACTCCCGATCGCTTTTTCTCCTATTAATTTTACTTGCGGATCGGCTTGTTCATAAATTACATTCCCTATCGCTTCTATTTTTTTGGTGTTTAGTTGCCAGGTTAATTGACGAGCATATAATTCTGAATCTTCTTGCTGATTAATTCCCTGCACACCATCTGTTAACTTGGCTATTTGCTGTTTAAGATTTACTTCTCCTTGATTGCCAGTAAAACTGAGATTGCGATCACGATCTAAAATTTGAATAGGTTTTTTAGCATTACCTACACGCTCTTGATAATTCCAAGTTAGAGAGTCAGTAGCTATTTGTAAATTTGGTTGAAGAGATACTAATTCAATATTGTTATTTAAAGTCGCAGTATGTTTGGTTAAGTTGACTTCAGCGCGATCGCTTACTAACTTATCGGTAATTTTTTCGTCTTGATCGAAGCGTACTATTTCGATGGCGTTAGGACTTTTAATTTGAGCTTGGGGAATTTTCCAAACCAGGCGATCGCTCGTTAGCTGTAAAGCAGGTTTTTTGGTCGTTGCTGTAATTTCTTTCTGTATTTCTAAGCTTTCAATATCAGTAAAATATTTTCCTTCCGTAGCAGTAACTTCTAGATTAGGATGAATAGCAGTAAAGTTGTCTTTAATTAGTACTAAATTTTCTTGAGGTCGCCATTCTACAGCATTACTTTTAATGACGCTGTTATTACGGGGATCACTAGCAATTATTTGCTCATTTAAAATAATGACGTTGCCGTTATTGTTAACTTTTCCTGTGTTGGCACTAATCTTAAAAATTATTTTGCCATCTTTTATTAAGTTACCTACTACCTTATCTAAGGTAGCGGTTTTTTTATCTTGACTGTAGACAATATTAGCTGCTTTAATTTTCCAAATTGTACCTGTTTGCTGATTAGATTGCTCTAAAATAGCGTTGTTTAAAACTAGCTGTGTATCTAATCGACTTTCCTTGTCAGCCTGGAGCGAAGAATTAGGAAGTGACGCTTGACAAGCAACCAGACCAGATACCAAGATTATCCAGAATAAATTGAGCTTTTTAACTTTTAATTTAGCGATGTTCAAATTTAGTAGGCAGAAAGGAGGAGAAAATCTTTAGTTTTCAATAAGGATTAAATACACAACATTGTTAGTAATCATGAGGTACATTTTAACCTTATCTTCTACCTCCTTGCTCTTTTAATCATCCAGAATCCCAAATCCAGAAAAACTGCGATAGGGATCGCTATGTTTAGTATTTTTTTGGATATCTTCTTTAATTTGGTCTAAATCAATATAACGGTCTGCCACGTTAATTAAACTATCGCTAGTCATTGATCGCAAACTAACTACTTCAACTCGCGCACCTCGATAGCTTACCGCATCAACTGCATAGGCAAGATCTCCATCGCCACTAACTAATACTGCGGTGTCGTAAGCGGAAACCAAAGCCATCATATCTACGGCAATTTCTACGTCTAGATTGGCTTTTTTTGAGCCATCAGGTAGTTGTACTAAATCTTTGGCAATGACACGATAACCATTGCGACGCATCCAGAGTAAAAATCCTTGCTGTTTTTCGTTAGTACGATCTACGCCTGTATAAAAAAATGAGCGCAGCAGTCTTGAGCCTCCAGTCAGGCGATATAAAAGCTTGCTGTAGTCGATTTCAATACCCAATTGTAGTGCAGCATAAAATAAATTAGAGCCATCAATAAAAATAGCTACGCGTCCCCTATTTTCTAGCAGTTGTTCAGGTGTAAAGATAGGGTCGCTTCCGAAATTATCCAACATTGTGTTAAGCCTCATTTTTTATGAAAAAAGTTATTCTATTTTGGGTGGATTAGCCCCACAATTACTAACTGCTAAAGCAGTCAAACCAAGTATTCTAGTTTTATAGAGAACGACAAAGTTTATTAAATTTTGACCGTCTAAGCAGAATTATTAAATTAGCTTTAAATTGAATAATTCTAACCAACTGTTTTAAGCAATGTCACTAATGATGCGTCGGGATTTGAAGATTGTCTCCAAATCAGGAGACGCTGTGACATGACTCACTTTATATCAGTAAAAAAATATACTGAGCTAAATTACTCGTCATAATTTAATCTTCTGACGGCAATTCCAATTTAGAAAAGACTGGACTAGCCTTACCCAAAGTTTTGTTGGTGGATAGTTTGCCCCACTGTGAGTGAGTAATAAAAGTTTTAGTCGCTTGGGTTTGAGAATTATCATTAAAATCCCAATCAAATCCCAACTGCTGATAAATTTTAGTGCTGAGATCTGGGACTATCGGCGATAGTAGATAAGCAGATAAACGTACTGACTCTAGGACAGCGTATAAAATCTGTTCCACTTCAGCTTGTTTTGCTTGTTTAAATAAACTCCAGGGCGCACTGTCGTCAATATACTTATTGCTTGCCCGCACTAAAGTTAAAATTTCCTCACAACCTTGACTAAATTGCAGATTTTCATAAGCGTGGACAATGCGATCGCCTAAGTTCATGCCAATATTTTTCAGTGAATGATCTGAACTATAATCGGCACTAGTTAATTGCGGTGGCTGACCCTGGCAATATTTAGTTAACATTCCCAAAGTACGATTGAGTAAGTTACCCAGATCATTAGCCAAATCGGCATTAAGCACATTAATAAAACGAGTTTCATTAAAATCGCCGTCTTTACCCAGTTCAATCTCTTTAAGAAAGTAATAGCGTATAGCATCTGCACCATATCTATCTACTAAATCAAAAGGGTCGATGGTGTTTCCTAAAGTTTTCCCCATTTTGAGTCCATCTTTAGTTAAGAAACCATGACCAAATACTCGTTCTGGTAAAGGCAAACCAGCAGAGGCTAACATAGCAGGCCAATAAACTGCATGAAATCGCAATATATCTTTACCTATTAAATGTAGATTAATGGGCCACCATTGAGATAAGGCATTAGCTAACGTTGGCTCTTGCTTAGGTTCTAGTAAGGCTGTAACATAACCCAAAAGCGCGTCAAACCAGACATAAATCGTGTGCTTCTCATCACCAGGTATGGGGAAACCCCAATCCATATTGACGCGAGAAATTGAAAAATCCTTTAAACCCTGCTTAACAAAGTTAAGAACTTCGTTGCGACGAGTGACTGGTTGAATAAAGTCGGGATCAGATTCATAAAGATCTTCTAGCAACTGCTGATATTTAGACAGACGAAAAAAATAGTTTTCTTCATCACGCCATTCTGCCTGTTTATTGGTGTGAATAGCACAGTGATGATCTTCAATTAAATCTCGTTCTTCTTTAAACTCTTCGCAAGAGACACAATACCAACCTTGTTGACGGTCAAGATAAATATCACCTTGCTTCCAGACACGTTCAAAAAACTCATTGACAATTGCCTGATGATTGGACGCAGTGGTGCGACTAAAGCGATCATATTTGATGTTAAGTTTGTCCCACAAAGATTTAAAACTAGCAACAATGCGATCGCAATGCACTTGAGGCTCTAAATTTTGTTCCGCAGCAGTACGCTGAATTTTTTGTCCGTGTTCATCTGTCCCTGTAATCAATAAGACAGATTTACCTTGTAAACGGTGAAATCTAGCTACTGCATCTGCCACAATAGTAGTGTAGGCACTACCAATATGAGGGACATCATTAACGTAATAAAGAGGAGTAGTTAAAGCAAATTTATGATTATCAGAGGAGGTGTTCATTTAAATTACGGGCAAATTGCTCAAACTAAAAGGTTGATAGAGTCTATAGCCTTTCCAGTTTGAAGGCAATATCTAATATACTGACGCTTAATGTGCCACAATCTATTTTTGTTAGTTCTCTAAATGATAGATATTTTAGTAAATTAGAGAACCTTGGTTAAAAACGATCCATCAACAGTATTAATGACAACATGGTTTTACATTTAAGTTAGGGAAAATACTTAATATTTTTTCTATTTCGTTAACAAACTTGGCTGAAAAGCCAAAATAGTGTTTTTATATTTGAATTCAGCTTTAATATAGCTTCTGTCAACCAGAAAAACCTGAAATTTTTGTTAATTATTAAGCATTACTTCATACTAGCAATTAGCTTCATTTAGCAATCAAATTAAGCTATTCGCGCTATTAAATTGATTTAGCCAAAATTATAGTTTAATGTCAGTTTTTACCCCGAGTTTAATCGCTCAAGCTTTAATATCATCACTTAATCTCAATTTAAATCTTTCTTATACTGAGCGCATCCCCCAAGATATTCCCACGATTGTAGTCAGCAATCACCGTAGTTTTTTAGATGCACCGATTCTAATTAGAACGATCCCCTATTCGTTACGAATTGCTTGTCATCATTACATGGGACAGACTCCTGTAGTACGAGAATTAGTTAATTCCTTAGGCTGTTTTCCTTTGGCTGAAGCTGGACAGAGACAAAAACAGTTTTTTCAACAAGCTAATTCTTTGTTAGCTTCTAGACAGTGGATCGGTTTATTTCCTGAAGGGACAAAACCTATGATTGAACCCACAGCACCTCATGAAATTGGTAAATTTCAGCGTGGGTTTGCTCATTTGGCTTGGCAAGCACCTGTAGCTGAATTAGCTGTTTTACCGATCGCGATCGCTTCTTTATCAGAAACTATTTACCCTACTATTCCTATTCGTTGGTTAAAACAATTTGACTACAACGAACCGTTTTTTGAACGCCAAGGGTTACATCCGATGTTGGTTTATCATCGTGTTAATGTGGCGATCGGTCGTCCTTATTTGATTAATACAGCTAAAAAACAGGAATATATAGGTAAACAGGCAAAACAACTAGCTACAGATTTAACGAACTATTGTCAAAGTGAAATTACAGAGTTGTTACGGGAAAGGATTTATAGGTAATAGGTAATAGGTAGTAGGTAATAGGTTATAAACTAAATCTAAAGAAAATCGGATTGAAATCTATCTGAGGAATGAAATATTAGACAATGATTAATATTAAGAAATTTTTAGTTTTATTTTTTTCATTTCACATAACATTATTTATTTATGAATTTTGCTTCTAGCGTCGGTTTTATTGAGCCGAAACACATTAATCGCAATGCTCCTTTGTTTGTTTACCTACCTGGAATGGATGGTACAGGAGAACTATTTCAGAACCAGGCGGATAGTTTAGCGGTTCGTTTTGATTTACGTTGTGTCAAGATTCAGACCGATGACTATAGTACTTGGCAGGATTTAGCCAAAGATACTGTGAAATTAATTAAATTAGAATTAACTGCTAAAACTAATCAACAAGTATATCTGTGTGGAGAATCTTTCGGTGGTTGTTTGGCACTTAAAACAGCTTTGGTTGCACCTAATTTAATTAAAAAACTGATTCTGGTTAATGCTGCCTCTTCTTCTCATCAGTTACCAATTTTAAGTTTCGGGGCAGATATCGCTCCTTGGCTACCAACCTGGGTACATCGTTATTCGGCTGCGGGACTATTACCTTTCTTGGCTAAATTAAATCGTATCAATGATTGCGATCGCTATAAACTCATAAACAATATGAAAGCTCTACCTCCTCAGGTAGTTAGCTGGCGTTTGTCGCTTCTGAGGGATTTTAAGGTTGCCGATGAACAATTACGTAATTTAACTATTCCTACTCTGATTATTGCTGGCGGAGCAGATAGTCTTCTGCCTTCTGTCGATGAAGCAAAAAAACTAATTAATCTCATGCCCAATGCCCAGATGACAGTGTTGCCTCAAAGTGGTCATGCTTGTCTATTAGAAACTGAAGTAAATCTTGATCGGATTTTGGTAGAGCAAAATTTTATCCAAGCTAGCCTTTTATCTTTGAGGGGATAGAAAATTTTAACTATTAACCTAAGTGACTATTAATAGGGAAAAACTTGTT
The DNA here is from genome assembly GCA_964393695.1 of uncultured Pleurocapsa sp. Lineage (GTDB taxonomy): Bacteria > Cyanobacteriota > Cyanobacteriia > Cyanobacteriales > Xenococcaceae > Waterburya. Next base: position 46,265 of record CAYMWC010000008.1, on the reverse strand, counting down.
TTAAATTTAGCTACCAAATCTTGTTATATTAATAAGCTGTTGCCTGTTATTTGGGTGTGGATAAGCAAAAACCAAAGTTTATCGATCTTTTCGCTGGAATTGGCGGTTTTAGGTTAGCTTTTGAACAAGCTGGATATGAGTGTGTTTATTCTTGTGAAATAGATTTCGCTTGTCAAGAAGTTTATTTTAATAATTTTAGAGAACAGCCCAAAGGTGACATTACCCAAATAAATATCAAAGAAATACCAAATTTTGATGTTCTAACCGCAGGGTTTCCTTGTCAACCTTTTAGTATCTGTGGGAAGAGACAAGGTTTTGAAGATACAAGAGGTACTCTGTTTTTTTATATTTGCCAAATCATAGAAGCTAAACAACCTAGTGTTGTACTTTTAGAAAATGTCAAACATTTGCTTCATCATGATCAAGGAAAAACATTAGATATAATTTTATATTCTTTAGAATATTTAGGATATTTAGTTGATTATAAAATTTTAAATTCTAAAGATTTTGGGTTACCACAAAATAGAGAAAGAATAATAATTATTGCTACTCGAAATAAAAAAATTAATTTTAATAAGATTAAATCTAAAAAAACTGAGTCGAAACTAGAAAATTATCTTTGCATAAATGGAAAATTTGAATATTTAAAAGAGCAAGAATACACTTTAATAAATAATCCTAAACAACAAGATTCAGGATTAATTTTTGTAGGTTATCGAAATAATAAAACCACTTGGAGAAAAGGTGTCAGACCAAATACACAGCATCTTTCTAGAGTACACCATCAACCAAATCGTATTTATTCTGTAGAAGGAGTTCATCCTACAATTCCATCTCAAGAAACTTCTGGAAGATTTTTCATTTATATTCCCAAAGAAGACAAAGTACGTAAATTAACAATTAAAGAATGTTACAGAATCATGGGATTCCCCGACACATTTAAAGTACATGATTCAGTAGCCGAGTGTTACAAGCAAATTGGAAATTCTGTATCAATTCCAATGATTTATGAATTGGCGATTCAAATTAAAGAACAAAATCTACTTATAGATAAACAAAGGTTGCATCAAGAGTATATTAATTTTTACCAGCCTCAACCATTGCAACTTGATATTTTTACAAATTTCATTATGAACCATAAAGAAAAATTGTTAGAAATATATAATCAATCTCTAGAAATAGAAAGTATTAAAGACGCTATACCAGAGAGAATATTTACATACATACAAACTATTGCTCAAAATTGCTCTAAACAAAAAGGTGTTTACACGGTATTAATCACTTTACTAATACATAAAATTCTTGAACCAACTCAAGATATTCGATATCATCAATCACATATGCCTAATGGTTTTTCTGGCAGAACGATAGATACTCAGTATATTACGCCTACTCTCAAAGAATTAGGGCTACCTGCTATGGCAGAAAGTGGCTGGTTAACTCGTTCTTTAGAACAGCCCTATCCTTACACTATGGACTACAATGGCAAAATCAATAATATATCTGTTAAAGAAGCATTTTTAAATATTATTGATTTCGTAGAAAGTTATCACAATTTAACAGAAATTATTACTAAAATACTGATTTATCAAGTAAAAGAAAATACACTAGCCAATCAAATTTCTATTATTAAGCTAGTAGCTCCTGAAAAACTAAATATAACAACAGTAATAAATTGTTTAGAAGCTCATTTTAACCATAATTATAAAACTTTCGGAGCTTCTAAATTACCTGTAATTGCTTTTTATGCTATTTATCTAAAATTAATTCAAGAAGTGGAGAGATATAAAGGTTGTACGATAAAAAATTTAGGCAGTCATACTGCATCTGATCTAACTTCTAAGACAGCAGGAGACATAGAAATTTTCGATAAAAACAAAAAACTAATTGAAGCAATAGAAATTAAACAAGGTAAACCAATTAACTTACAAATGCTTTTAAATGCTAAAGATAAAATCTTAAAATATCATCCCAGAAGATACTATATATTTTCATCTGCCAATATTTACAAAGCCGATGAAATAAAAATTCAAGCTGAAATTGAACTTATTGCCAAAGATCATGGTTGTCAGGTTATTGTTAATGGTATTATCCCAACTCTTAAATATTATTTGAGGTTAATTACATCTGTAGAAACGTTTGTTGAAGATTATTCTGGATTGGTAGAACAGGACAAGGAATTACAGGCTATTCATAAAATTCAATGGAATAATATTTTAAAATCTCTTGAATAAGTTAATTGGCAATTAATTTTATGTAAAAGACTTATTCAGCATTCTGGCGATACCAATCAATAATATTTTTTAAGCCTTGGCGAAATTCAGTTTCGGCAACAAAACCAAACTTATCTTTGGCTCTTTGGGTATCCAAGCAACGACGTGGTTGACCGTTGGGTTTATCCCTTTGCCAAATAATCTCCCCTTCAAACTCCATTAACTCACAAATAGTTTCTACTAAATCTTTAATAGTTATTTCCTGATTAGTACCCAAATTAACAGGGGCAGTTTCATTATATTTCTGGGTGGCTAGCACAATACCCCTGGCTGCATCAGTAGAATACAAAAACTCACGGGTAGGACTACCATCACCCCAGACTGGTAATTCTTTCTCGCCTCTTTGTTGTGCTTCGTAGACTTTACGAATCAAGGCAGGAATAACATGAGAACTTTGAGGATCAAAATTATCCTCTGGGCCATAAAGATTAACTGGTAAAAGAAAAATGCCGTTAAAGCCATATTGTTGGCGATAGGCTTCTAATTGTACCAACAAAGCTTTTTTAGCAATACCATAGGGAGCGTTAGTTTCTTCTGGGTAGCCATTCCAGAGATCATCTTCTTGAAAAGGCACAGGAGTAAACTTAGGATAGGCGCAAATAGTCCCAACACAGACAAACTTTTCCACTCCCTCTTGATAGGCAGCATGAATTAACTGTGTTCCCATCATCAGGTTGTCATAAAATAATTCGGCAGGTTTGTCACGATTTAAACCAATTCCCCCTACATGAGCAGCCAAATGAATCACAATATCCTGTCCTTGGACTGCCTGTTGGCAGTTTGACCACTGACAAAGATTTAACTCACGCGATCGCGGTATGCTAATGTTATTTTTAGTCGCCCCTGCTTGACATAGTTGGTCTACTACCTGCTTACCTAGAAACCCAGCACCACCTGTAACCAGAATTTTTTGATCTTGTAAATTTAACATCGCTTGATGTGAAGAACGTTTTTTTCGTGAAATTCGCGTTAATCGACAATAGTGGCAAGATAACGACGCAAATGGGCATTATCTTCATTGATACTACCATCGGGAGTTGGTAAGTTCAGAGCAGCTAAATCAGCATTGACCATTAGTTTAACTAGTTCTTCAAAGGTTACTGAAGGCTGCCAACCTAATTTTTGCTTAGTTTTAGTAGGATCGCCAATCAACAGATCTACTTCTGCTGGGCGAAGATAACGAGGATCAAAAGCTACATAATCATGCCAATCTAGATTTACATAACCAAAGGCAATATCTAAAAATTCGCGGATTTGATAGGTTTCCCCTGTAGCTACTACATAATCATCTGGTTGTTCTTGTTGCAGCATTAGCCACATTGCCTGAACATAATCTTTGGCATAACCCCAATCTCTTTTAGAGTCTAAATTACCCAGATAAAGTTTTTTCTGTGTACCTTCAACAATACGAGCCACAGCCCTAGTTATTTTACGGGTGACAAAGGTTTCTCCACGCCGAGGTGATTCATGGTTAAATAAAATACCGTTACAGGCAAACAAATTGTAAGATTCACGATAGTTTACTGTCTGCCAATGGGCATAAACTTTGGCACAAGCATAGGGACTACGGGGATAAAAAGGTGTAGTTTCTTTTTGGGGTACTTCTTGTACTTTACCAAACATCTCCGAAGAGCCAGCCTGATAAAATCTAACTTCAATTCCTGTACGTTGCTGGTAGTCTCTTATTGCTTCTAATAAGCGCAAAGTTCCCATACCTACCGAGTCAACAGTATATTCGGGAGAATCAAAACTCACTCTAACGTGAGACTGCGCGCCTAAATTATAAATTTCAATCGGTTTAACTGCTTCTAGGATACGTCTTAAGGTAGTACCGTCAGTTAAATCACCATAGTGTAGAAATAAATTGGCTTCTGGATCATGAGGATCAACATAAAGATGATCAATGCGATCTGTATTAAAGGTAGAAGTACGGCGAATTAGACCATGAACTTCATAGCCTTGTGCTAATAAAAATTCACTCAAGTAAGAACCATCTTGACCAGTAATACCTGTGATCAAAGCTACTTTGCGCTCAGCCATTTAACTAAATTTTCCTATTGATTATTAAGTTTTACTAGTATTTTGCTATTACCCCTTATAATATTGCGGTAATATTAAATGTCTATCAAGCTAAATCTTACTTAATAAAGATAAAATTTGGTACGAAAATTAATTTAAAACTTTAATAAGCACCATTGTTCCGAGGAAAAATAATCACCCCAATAGTTTTAAAAACGATCCATAAATCCAACAGCCAATTATGGCTAGTAGCATAGTAGACATCAATTTGCACCCTTTTAGGATAAGGGATATCGTTTCTCCCTGATACCTGCCATAAACCTGTAATACCTGGCTTAATTGTGAGTACGGTATTGATTTTACTGCCATATCTAGGCAATTCTTCAGGCACTAATGGTCTAGGCCCAACTATACTCATCTCCCCTTTTAAAACGTTCCAAAATTGGGGAAATTCATCAAGGCTAGTTAAGCGCAAAAATTTGCCAATTTTAGTAATTCGAGGATCATGTTTGAGTTTATAACTCGCTTGAAACTCCTGGCGCATTTGATCGGAATCATTAATCATCGTTTCTAAGATTTTGTCGGCATCGTTAACCATTGTTCTAAACTTAATACAGTTAAAAAGCTTATGGTTTTTGCCAACTCTCTGTTGAACGTAAAAAATTGGCCCCTGAGAATTGAGGGCAATTAAAACCATTAAAATCAAATACAGGGGAGAAAATACAATGAGAATAAATAAAGCAAAAACTATATCAAATATACGTTTGATAAGATTTCCGTTCAAAACAGAGAAAGATAAATTCAATCTAGGGAGATTGAACCAAGATTGATATCCTTTTCTAATCAGTCCCTGTACTATTTTGACGGAAATAAGTTGGCTGTTAGCAGTCATCTTACTCCTTCACACATCACACATCACACCACACTTGTCCAATAATAAGCTGATCAAGACTTGATCGGTTGATATTTTCCTGATTAAGGAAAAATTTTAAATTTTAATTGGACTCTTTCCACTTTGTATAACAATCCTCGATAAATTTTAAATAGGATTGTTTAAAGATTGTCGGACTAAACTTGTTTGCTTGCAAGCGACAATTTTCTGGCTCAATTTGAATTTCTAGTTGTTCAAAAGTCTTTACTGCTTCTATTAAAGCTTCTGGCTTTTGAACCTCAAAAAATAAACCTGTTCCATTTTGAGGATCTTGACGAATATCTTTGACTGTTTCTAAAGCACCTCCTTGACCATAAGCAATTACTGGTGTCCCACAGGCTTGTGCTTCAACTAGGGCAATACCAAAGTCTTCACAGGCTGCGTAAACAAAAGCTTTAGCTTTAGTTATATACTTTTTGACGACATTGTGGGGTTGCCAACCTAAAACTTGAATGTGGGACTGAGCAAGTTGACGAATTTCTTCCAGTTGAGAACCTTCTCCAATGATTATTAGAGGTTTTTTAAGTTGATTAAATGCCTTGACGATTAAGCATATTTGTTTATAACTTACTAATCGTGAAATTGTCAGATAGAAATCTTCCTTTTGGGGCTGAAACTCAAATTTATCTAAATCGACTGGAGGATAAATTACTTGAGCAGGACGACGATAACAACGCCAAATACGTTTAGCGGTGTGGTGGGAGTTGGCAATAAAATAATCAACTCGGTTGGCAGAGATGACATCCCATTGACGGAGACGGTGCAAAATATATCTAGCAATAATTCCCTGAAGTCCTTGACCTTGACGATCGCTCTTCAAATAATCAAAGGTTAGATCCCAAGCATAACGCATTGGAGTATGACAATAACAAATATGTAATTGATATGGACTAGTTAACACTCCTTTGGCTACCGCATGGGAAGAAGATAGGATTATATCGTAATCTCTAAGATCTAATTGTTCGATCGCGATCGGCAAAAGCGGTAGGTATTTTTGTACCCCATTACGAGCTTGTGGGAATTTTTGTAGGAATGTAGTACCTATTTCTCTTTGATAGAGATAGCTTTCGGGATTAACCGACTCAAAATCAATTAAGGCATAGAGATCGGCATTTATATGTTGCAAAATCTCTTTGACAACTAATTCTGAACCTCCTGTCGCTTTAGGAGTTAACCATTCATGTACTAAAGCATATTTTAAATCCACAGTTGCTTGATTTTACTGAGCCTGAGTAATCAATTGCCATGTTACATCATTTAAATCCTCTCCTAACGTTGTGTGGGGATTTAGGTTTAATCTAGCGATCGCATGTTTATCTACTAGTAGATAAACAGGTTTATTCTGTTGCCAATATTGCCTTATTTCTGGATCAGAAGTGGGTAAGATTACGCGATCGCTATAAAATTCTAAAGCAGGACGCAAACTAGGATAACTGGTATAAATAGTCTCTCTATAAGGTGTATGTTGTTTAATTATGCCTGCGATCGGTTGTACAGGAAATGTTTCTGCTAATTCCCATAACCAATGACTTGAATTAAATAACAGTAATAAAGCCAGATAAAAACCAATAATAATTACAGGAATAAAATAACGACAAGATAACCATAATAGTAGGGTAGCAATAGTTAAACTCACTGCTAACACTGCCAAGACGATACCTAAATCTATATCTTGTTCGGCACTAATTAAACCATTAAAACCATAATAAGCACTGGCAACCCAACAAATCATGGCTACCAAACTCAGAGATAACTGCCAACTTTGAGGATATTGTTCTTTGCGCCAAGCTAATGCTAAACTCGCGCCGATGAGTAAAGATAGTCCAGGGTAAATGGGTGTAATGTACCAGGGTAACTTAGTCATCATCAGGGAAATCGCTAGTAAATAAACCCCACTCCAGACTAAGGCTAATCTTCCCCAACTTTGACGGTGATTCTTAACAGCCAATCTCACTCCTTTGGGCAAAAATATCAGCCAAGGAAGGGTGTATTTAGCAATTTCCAATAAATAATACCAAGGAGGGCTAGAAACGTCGCTGACAGGCTCCCAAATGCGGTTGAAGGTCTGTTTACCTAGACTAATGCCCAGGAATTGTTCTCCATAATGTAAATATTGCAATCCATACCAGGCGATCGCTGGTATCCCTCCTAACAGCAAACCACCCCATAGATAGGGATTTAACAGTAATTTGGGACAGTCCCAGATGAGCAAGAGAATTGCAATTCCCCCCAGCAACACCCCCATCATAATGCCTTTGGTCAAACAGATTAAACCAAGACCTAAACCTGTTCCTAATAACCAACGAGAATCTCTCTTACCCTTCAATAAACACCAGATCGCCAAACAAAACCAACAGGCGATCGCGCCATCCAACATTGCTACTCTACCGTGACGAGCGATCGGTAAAAGGGTTAGATAGACACAAGCAGACAAAATTGCTGCTAAACGGGTGGTAAAAACTTCTCTAGCAATTTTGTATAGTAATGGCACACAGCAAGCGGAAAGCAAAGCTGGAACTATTCTAGTACTCCATTCAGTGATACCAAACAAACTATAGGAAATAGCAATCAACCAATGTATTAAAGGCGGTTTGTTCCAATAAGGTTGATCATAATTAATAGTGGGATAAAGCCAAGTTAAACTATCAAAGGAACTACGCCAAATATTGCGAGCAACTCCAGCAACAATACCTTCATCCCAATCTCTTAGAGGAAGCTCTCCCAAATTAAAAGTATAAAGAACTACGGCAGCGATTAAAAAGCACAAAAAATAAAAATTATCTCTGCTTATTAATTTAAAATCAGCATTTTCCTCAACCTTCATCCCTCATACTTTATCTTTTACGTCTGGTGTGAATAAATATTACTTTCAACCCACATCAAAGCTTTGATGCTGATAGCTAATAGCTACGAACTAGTTTACTTGAACGAAGCCAATTCACATCAGGCGTCTTTATTATTCTGGATAGCCACTAACTGCGTCAGGATCGCTATCTCTTTTTGAACCTAATAGTTCTAGGCGATCTACTTTAATAGTAGGACGAGAGCGTTGTCCACCTGTGTTTTTGTCTGTCCAAGTTTCAATTTTTAAAGAGCCTTGAATACCAATTAGTTTGCCCTTTTGAACATAATTTCCAGCTATTTCCGCCGTTTTGCCCCATATTTCTAAATTAAACCAGTCAGGTTGCTCGCTGTTACGACTACGACGATTAACTGCTAGGGGTAATTTACATAAAACTGAGCCTGACTGAAAATGAATAATTTCTGGCGCAGCCCCTGCTCGACCTACTAAATTAACAACATTAAGACCCATGAGTTTATTTTGATAGTACTAGAGAACTAAATAATAATTTCTTAGTCTAGCAAATTATAGCCAAACCCCATAATAATCATCGATATTTTTTTTTACCTGAGCATAAATACGAAAGTATTTCATCTGTTATTTTATTAGTAATGTAGATTTATTTCAGGAGCATAATTATATTGAAATTAATCGTAGTAAAATTATTGTACATCAATAATATTTTATGTATTAGTAGATATTATTGCTTAACCAATAATTGTTTTTTGGAATTCTCGTCTAGTTGTCAAGTCCAGAAAAGGCTGTTGTAAAGATTGCCATTCTTGCCATTTTTGATAAC
>CAYMWC010000008.1:0-37391 GCA_964393695.1 uncultured Pleurocapsa sp. | reverse complement strand
TGACCGCGACGGCGATCGGCGGGCTCGCGCTGCCCGGCACCGCCATTCTTGCCATTTTTGATAACGTTTTTGGTTGAATTGTTGAACTAAATTAGGTAATTTTTTTTCTAAATTGGTATTAAAAACTTGTGTGAAAAATAAGCTTAAAACAAAACAGTCCTGAATGACACCTAAAACTTCTTGAATATCTTTAATCTTTTGGAGATAATTTGCATATTGCTCTCCATAAAATTGAGTAAACAGAGCCATGTTGTAGCGAGTTTTTTTTGCCTCTTTTCTCAAAGAGTGTAGTAATTTTTCTTCTATTTTTAAGAGGGACTGGACTTCTTCTAAAGTTAAATTAGGATTAAAATCTATTTTTTCTGCTGCTAAATTTACCCCAACTAACCAGCCTGGATGTAATAAAAATTTACTTATTTGAGGTAAAAGTAAATCAGGTAAAACTAAGTCGATTTTAGTGTCAGCAATATTAGTATATTCTGGTTTTTCTAACCATTCTTTTAAATCTTGTTTAAAATGTTGATAACTTTTTTTTTCTAAGGTAGACTTAACTTGTTTAAATGCTTTTTTACGCTTTTTAGTAATTACTTGAATAGCTTGAGCTAAATACTTTTGTTCTGAAGCTGGTAGATAAGGTAAATATTCCGTTTCTATGGTTAACAGTAAAACATCCAAATCTCGCAATTCACCCAAGACTCTGCCAATATTCCCTGCATTTTTTTCTGTGGCAGTTTTAGGTAAAGCGATCGCAGGTGCAAAACCAATCATGGCACTTCTTAAACGCCGAATACCCACTCTCATTTGGTGTAATTCTTCTGGATCTTTATCTTTTAAAACTGCTGCTTCGTGTTTTAAAATCTTATTGAAATGTTGCTCAACTGCAATTTTACCGCAATCTCCGAAGGTTACTGCCGATTCTAAATTAGTCATTTAGTTTTGATAACTCTCTATGAATATAGTTAATAACTTCAGGTTGCTCTTGTTTCAATTCTAGCCACAACTGCCTAATTTCCTGATAAGCATCGGCAGCAGATAATTGACAATCAGATTCGCGATCGCACAAATTTATTACCTCTTCACCAAAAATTTGCAAACATACTGCCATAATTAATTGTTCTGATTGCTCTTGACTGTCTAGGCTATACATAGTTCTTAAAGCTCCAGCAACTAACGTGATTCCTCTGATACTTCTATGTGTTGATTATTACAAAATTGGCTGCAATTTGTATGTACGCTTTTAGACATTAATTCTAAATAATTTCTGAACTTCAGTTTTAATTATTGAATATTATTTGTAATTAGTCTGTTTCAGTCTTATTATCAATCATGGTAATATTGCCCTAATAATGATTTTAAATATTCACCAAATAACGTCACTTATCCAACATTAGGATGTATTAATAATTACAAAATCTGCCGAAAGGCATATTTAGGCTTTTAATTCAATCTAAATAATTTCTGAACTTCAGTTTTAATTGTTGAATAACATTCACAACTAGCTTGTTCTAATCCTGCTCGATTAATAATTGTGATATTGCCTCGATGATAACTAATAATCTCTGCTTGTTGTAAATTATAAGCAGCATTAGTTACACCTGAGCGACGAACTCCTAGCATGGTTGCGATCAATTGCTGAGTTAAAGGGAATTGTTCTTGTTGCAGATCATCATAAATTGAAAGCAATAAACGAGCCAGTCGTAGTTCAATTTTGTGTTGGCTATAGCAAGCAACATTTTGCATAACTTGAGTCAGGCGCATTTGAGTGTAGAGTAAAAGCAATCTTTGTAATTGTTCACCACGATTGAATTCTTGTTGCAAAATTTCTGCTTCTAGTCTCATTGCCCTACCAGCAATCAAAACTATTGCGGAATTAATACTAGAGTCACTACCTAAAATTATAGGAATCCCTAAGACTCCATCTTTTCCAACCCTTGCTGCTTCTATATTTGCGCCATTTTCTAAAATAGTTACTATAGAAATTAAACCTTGCTCTGGGAAATAGACATCGCGGATTTGTTCTTGAGACTGATAAAGAATTTGTCCTGAAGTTAGTATAACTGGTTGTAGATGAGGCAAAAGACGCTGATATTCTGATGGTGGTAAAGCTGCCAAGAGTTGATTAGCAAATTCGGAATTGTTCACTGAGATGAAATACTAGCGTTTGACATTGGAAATTCTGGCAAAATTTCTTTATGACAATAATTTCTTATTTGCAGTATAAATTAATACAGTTAATCCGAAAGTAACTAAAAATTAACAGTAGGTTATCCTTTTACTTTTTATCTTGACCAGCAAATTAGATGTTGACCAACTTATTAGCTTGTCATCCGACTGAGAAAAGTTCTGAGACGATCGCATTGGGGATTAGTTAAGACTTCTTTGGCATCTCCCTGTTCTTCTACTACTCCTTGATTGAGAAAAATTACTCGGTTAGCAACGTCGCGAGCAAAGTTCATTTCATGGGTAACTACTACCATTGTCATTCCTTCTTCAGCTAGCTGTTTCATTACCGTTAACACTTCTCCCACAAGTTCAGGATCAAGTGCGCTAGTAGGCTCATCAAAGAGAATAATTTCAGGTTTCATGCACAGACTACGAGCGATCGCTACCCGTTGTTTTTGTCCTCCTGATAGTTGTTCAGGATAATTATTAGCTTTACTGCTCAAACCAACTTTATCTAAATAATGTAAGGCGCGATCGTGACTTTCTGCTTTTGATTCTTTCAATACTTGCATTGGAGCTAACATCAGGTTTTGCAACACGCTCAGGTGAGGAAATAAGTTAAATTGCTGAAAAACCATACCTACTTTGGTTCTTAGTTGACGCAATTTTTGTGAGCTAATCTTAGGAGGAGAAAGATCTATATCCATCACCTTTAACTCCCCGCCATTAATAGTTTCTAAACGGTTACAACAGCGTAGTAAAGTACTTTTTCCACATCCAGAAGTGCCAATTATTGATACTACATCTCCTTTATATAAAGACGCAGTAATCCCTCTTAACACTTCTAATGAACCATAGCTCTTTCTTAAATTATTAAAGTCAATAACAGGGCTGGCAGTAGACATGATTCTTGGATTTTATTCATTATTATTACAGTAAAGTATCTCAATTTTTTGCTGATATTTGTTATATTTGTCACTTTTTTTAAAAAAGCTGTTATGTTTTTAAATTAGTATTTAAGGCTAGGAAACAAATAAAAGTTAACGATAAACGACTTTAACGTGATTAAACTAATTGAAATTAGCTCAATTCATCGCTCTGTTCTTGAAAACTCATGTTTTGTCATCTATCTTATGATATATTTTATTGTAATATCCCATAAAATCTTTAGAAAAATTATCAATATTTACTAACATAATTAAATACAATTAAAGACAAAATGTTTGATTGGTTACTTTTTTCCCTAACTAAAAAGCGTAGATTGTAAAAATTATAATTGAGTAATCATAAATACATAATCTAAATTAGTTTTTATCTATGGAAGTAGAGATTTAACTCGATTTTAGATCGATGAAGTATTGCAATGAAAAAAATAAATGTCTTGTTTTGGTTAAAAAAACTAGGTTTAAGCTTAATTGGACTATTATTAATATTTAGCTTTCACTTTTATTTAGTTTCACCTTTATCCGCTCAACAAGTTTTAAAAGTAGGAACTGAACCAGCCTTTCCGCCTTTTGAAATGCAAGCATCAGAGGGCAAAGGTTTGACGGGATTTGATATAGATTTATTTAGAGCCATAGGGGAAGAAGCGGATCTAGAAATTCAATTTCAAAGTATGCCTTTTGATGGTCTAATTCCAGCCTTACAGTCTCAAACCATCGATGCAGCAATTAGCGGTATGACCATTACTGCCGAACGCGCTCAAACAGTAGATTTTTCTCGTCCTTACTTCCAATCTGGTTTGGCGATCGCCGTGAGAACAGAAAATCAAGGTGAAATTAAAAGTTTTGACGATTTAGCCAACAAAAAAATTGCCGTAGCTATTGGTACGACAGGCGCACAAGAAGCTCAGAAAATACCAGGAGCAGAAATTTCTACTTTTGATAATTCGGCGATCGCTCTACAGGAATTGAGTAATGGCAAGGTAGATGCAGTAGTTAATGATGCTCCCGTTACTCTATATGCCATTAAAACTGCAAATCTCCAAAATGTCGAAGTGGTGGGGGAACTATTAACCGAAGAATATTACGGTATTGCCCTACCCAAAAACTCGCCTAACGTCGAAAAAATTGATGCTGCCTTAGATGAACTACTCAAAAGTGGGAGATATCGTGAACTATATCAAAAATGGTTTGCAGGTGAGCCAGCAAAATTACCTCTTGTTGCTCCTGCATTAGAAGGAGAAGGTGTTGCCTTTAACTGGAATAGATTATTTAGCAATCTCTTGTGGGGAGCGTTAGTCACAATCATGCTCACAGCCTTTTCTGTCTTTTTTGGCAGTATTGGCGGGGCAGTATTGGCGGTTATGTCAATCTCGGATTTTAAACCTTTGGGTTGGTTGAGTCGTATATATATTGATTTTTTCCGTGGTACGCCTCTCTTGGTGCAGATTTTCATGATTTATTTTGGATTACCGTCACTTTTGCAGCAAATCGGTTTAGATTTTAGCTTTGAGCGTCTACCTGCTGCGGTTACGGCTCTAAGTCTTAATTCTGCTGCTTATCTCGCCGAAATTATTCGAGGTGGTATTCAATCAATCGATTTAGGACAGTGGGAAGCATCGCAGTCAATGGGAATGGGTTGGCTGCAAACCATGCGTTATGTGATTTTTCCTCAAGCCCTTCGCCGTATGTTACCTCCCTTGGGTAACGAGTTTATCACCATGATTAAAGATACAAGTTTGGTAGCCATTATCGGTTTTGAAGAACTCTTCCGTCAGGGACAACTGATGGTAGCAACTACCTATCGTGCTTTTGAAATTTATGCTGCTGTCGCTTTGATTTATTTACTATTGACCTTTATTGCTTCTAGAGTTTTTAGTTGGCTAGAACAACGTCTTAATCCCGTGCAACGCGCTAGTAAAAAAGAAGCCAAACTGGCTAGGAGTCAACAAGAACAATTAGCTAGTCATTAAAACATTGAACATTAAACAAACGATGACTGATGGCTGATGACTGTTAACTGATTTGGTGTGAGAAGTATGTTTAAAAATTTAATTAATTCCCTGCCTGTAGGGGCGATCGCTTGTTGTATCTTGTGGTTAAATAGCGATCGCGTCCAAGCAATTCCCCTAAGCAACTATCAAGATGATTTGGGGCAAGTTACTAATGTCAACCAACTAAGAGATGTTGCGCCGACTGACTGGGCTTATGAAGCTCTCAGAAGTTTAGTTGATCGCTATGGTTGCATTGCAGGTTTTCCCAATCAAACTTATCGCGGTAGCCAACCTCTTTCCCGTTATGAATTTGCTGCTGGTTTAAATAGCTGTTTAAATCAAATCGAGCGTTTAATTGCCTCTAGTGGCACGGTTGCTGAAGAAGATCTAGCCACCTTAAATCGTTTGACTCAAGAATTTGAGTCTGAATTGGCAACTTTAGGAGGTAGAGTTGATGAACTTGAAAGTCGCACTACCATCATCGAAGAAAATGCCTTTTCTACTACTACTAAACTTAACGGCGAAATTTTTGGCTATATTTTAGGGACTTTTGGCGATCAAAAGCCAGATGGTACAGATGTTGAAGAGGAAATTACTTTGAGCAGTCGCGTTCAGCTTAATTTTGACAGCAGTTTTCAGGGAGAAGATTTATTAAGAGTACGCCTACAAGCGAGAAATATTACCAGTCCTGCGGAGTCTGGTGGTAACAATGCTCTAGCTTTAAATTATGAAGGAGATAGTGAAAACCAAGTAGTAATAGACGCTTTATATTATTCATTTCCCGTTACTGAAAACATTTCTGCTTTCGTAGGTGCAAACGGAATTGATGTCGATGATTTTTTTACTGTAGCTCCGACAATGGGATTAGCCTATGATGCTCTTAGTCTTTATAGTGCTTTCAATAATCTAATTTATGATAATGCAAATGGTGCAGCAGCAGCTTTAGGAGTTGCGGTTGAATTTGCCGACTGGGTAAATTTAGAGGTTGGCTATTGGGCAACTAACCCCGACGAACCTTTAGCTGGAAATGGTTTGTTTAATGGTAATTATACTGCTGGAGCAAATTTGAATGTTGCTCTATTAGATGAACGTCTAAACCTAGCTTTAGCTTATCTTAGAGCTTATCAAGGTCAGGGTAGCGATTACGATTTAGCTGGCTTTGTGGGAACTGATGCAGCCACAGATCCCTTTGAAGATCGGGCTAACTCTGCTAATAATTATGGTTTAGCTGCCAGTTATCAACTTTCAGAACAACTAGCGGTTGGTGGTTATTTTGGTTACGCGACTGCCTCTGTAATTGAGGGAGATGCGGATGCTGATATTTTGACTTGGAATGCTTACACAACTTTTACTGATTTATTAAAAGAAGGATCAACTTTTATTGCCAGTTTTGGACAATCTCCTAGCTTAATTGATAGTAGTGGTGATGTGCTAGAAAATGATTCAGATTCTCCCTATCTTTTAAACCTTGAATATCAATATCAATTGAATGATTATATTCAACTTGCTCCAGGTGGTTATGCTTTATTTAATCCTAACGGTGATTCTGATAATGATACTCTTTATGTGGGGATGGTACGGACTATTGTTAGGTTTTAAACATAAGTAATAGGTAATAGGTAGTAGGTAGTAGGTAGTAGGTAATAAGGGTTTAGTTGAAAGTTATAAGTAGCTGGGTGGAATTAAATTTAAGATAACGGATTCTTATATTTCTCCTCTACTCCCTCTACTTCCTCTAACTCACATTATCTTTAAATTAACTATGCTTACCTACTTAACTGTATTGATAATAAGGCTTAAAACTGAGAAAAATCCTGAGCATTAAATCTCAAATGAAAGTTAAACATTTGTGAATTTTTTGTAGAAAATGTTACTGAATTGCTGTTGTAAAAACACAATAATTAGATTTATGTAACTAGTTTTTTAATCTAGTTTTTTCTAAAAATTACCTTAAAAAATTCAAGCAATTTAATTTAATATCTCATTGCATAAAGATGATCAATTTTATCAACAATATTCGACATTTAATTGGCAAATATAAACATAAATTAGGACTATATTTAGTTTTAATCATAATTCTGGGGTTTGCCGTCCCCAGGGTAGCTTTAGCACAAGAAACAGAAACAAAAGCAGCAGGGGGTTTTATCGGCGCGATCGACAGTATCTTTTCTCAGATTGTGGCTGTCTTAGATAAAGTTCTCTTTTTTGAAATCGCAGGTTTTCCTTTGATCGTGCTGTGGTTGATTTGCGGTTCGATCTTTTTTACGGTGCAAATGGGGTTTATTAATCTTCGTGGTTTAAAACACGCTGTAGATATTGTAAAGGGCAAATACGACGATCCTCACGATGATGGCGAAGTAACCCACTTTCAAGCTTTAGCAACGGCATTATCAGGAACAGTAGGTTTGGGTAATATTGCAGGAGTAGCGATCGCAGTTCAAACTGGAGGGCCTGGGGCGGTTCTATGGATGACCCTAGCAGGCTTTTTTGGGATGTCTAGTAAGTTTACTGAATGTACCCTCGCTCAAAAATATCGACGGGTAAGACCAGATGGTTCGATAGCTGGAGGCCCGATGTATTATATCTCCCGTCCTTTATCGGATATGGGTTTGCGCCCTTTGGGTCAAGGTTTAGCAGTTTTGTTTGCCATCCTATGCATTTTGGGTTCGTTTGGTGGAGGCAATATGTTTCAGGCGAACCAATCGTATGTAGCGGTAGCTAATATTATTCCCAACACACCCAACTGGCTTTTTGGAATCATTGTCGCTGCTTTGGTAGGAGTAGTAATTATTGGTGGTATTAGTCGCATTGCTTCGGTGACAGATAAACTTGTTCCCCTGATGGCAGTTCTATATATTACTGCTTGTTTATGGATTATTTTGAGTAATATAACTCAATTGCCAGGAGCGATCGCCACTATTTTTATTGAGGCTTTTTCACCTCAAGCTGTGGGTGGTGGGATTATTGGGGTAATGGTACAGGGAATTAGACGTAGTGCCTTTTCTAACGAAGCAGGAGTTGGTTCGGCTGCGATCGCCCATTCTGCTGCTCGTACCGATGAACCCCTCAGAGAAGGAATTGTCGCTTTATTAGAGCCATTAATCGATACAATTATTATCTGTAACATGACCGCTTTAGTGATTGTCATTACAGGAACATATCGTGATAGTTCAATCGGGGATGGAGTGTTATTAACCAGTAGATCCTTTGCGACTATAGCTGATTGGTTTCCGATACTTCTGGCGATCGCTGTAGCTTTATTTGCTTTTTCTACCATGATCTCTTGGAGTTATTACGGCGAAAGAGCTTGGGAATATTTATTTGGCAACAGTACCATCCTTCTTTATAAAGCTTTGTTTGTCTTTTTTGTTTTTGTTGGTTCAGTAGTCAATTTAGGTGCGGTAGTCGATTTTAGCGACATGATGATTTTGGCAATGTCTATTCCTAATTTAATTGGCTGTTATCTGTTGTCGGGAGTCATAGTTACTGAATTAAAAGACTATATGCGCCGTCTTAACTCTGGTCAAATGCTTACTTATAGTGATCAAGTCGCTCTTCATTCCGATAGTAAAAACGAAATAACATCTAGATAGTTATTAGTTATTAGTTATTTCTTTGAGATTAAAATTCTATTAAAGTTGAGATCATGAGCTTATTTTCTCAAAATCGCGTCCTATTTCCTACAGATTTTTCAGACCTTGCAGCGATCGCGCAGGCAAAAACTTTACAATTTATCGAGCATCCTAATAATCTTCATATCATTCATGTATTGCCTCCATTATCGCCTCTAGAGCCTGGAGTAGTTTGGGAGACACTCAATAATGAAACCCGTAAACAAAATGTGGAAAAAGCATTTCACAATCAGTTTAATAGTCCAGAATATCAACAAGTTAATTTTGAAGTTTTATTTGGTGATCCCAGTAAAAAAATAGTTGATTATGCTAAAGAAAAAGACATTGAACTCATTGTGATTCCCGCTCACGGACACAGTGGTTTTCATCGTTTCTTATTAGGTTCAGTGACTGAAAGAGTAGTTCGCTTTGCCCATTGTCCAGTTTACGTATGGCGATCTCAGAATTAATCAAAAGTCTTCTTTAAAAATTAACTCTGAGATTTTGAGCAGCTAGTTCAACAGTTTTGGCAATTCTTTTGTTTCTAGTGGGTAATTGCTTAGCATTTTTAATCCATTCTAAAATCCCTCTTTTTACTGATGGCGGAAAAGCGGTAAAGTACCTCTCTGCTGTAGGGTTGTCTGCCAATGCTTGTATTAAATCATCGGGTAAAATCAAGGCTTCCACATCATCTAAAAAAGACCAAGAGCCATCTATTTTGGCTTGTTCAACTTTTGCTATTCCCGTAGGAGTCATTAAACCTTGTTCAAGGAGTTTTGCTATCCGCTCTTTATTAACTTTTGACCAATTACTTTTAGCTTTTCTAGGAGATACATAAAGCATAGTTCTTTGCTCATCTAGCTTGCGTGGTAAGCTATCTATCCAACCAAAACAAAGAGCTTCTTCTACAATATCGTTGTAAGGTAAATAAGGCATTCCGCTATTCTTCTTGTAAGTAACTAGCCAAATGCCCATAAATTGCGAGTGATTACTTTCTAACCAGCTACGCCATTCCTGTCTGGTTTTAGCAATGAAGCGTGGTTTATCGTCCATAATTTGCATCTTTAAAATTAGGGTTATCCTATAAAATAATCAGCCACACATCAACATTTAACTTGAAATCTTCATGGACTTACTTACTAACATCCTCAACACTATTGGCGCAGGAGCAACCGCCTATATCTTGGCAAGTAGAGTACGAGATCCACAAACTCGTCCCAATACCTTAGCTGGCTTTCAATTAGCCGAATCTGGAGCAGTACCTTTCTTAACTAAATTAGCTCAAAGGGCTGCTAGTGAAGGAGATAGTTGGCTAGCAGAAAAATTAAATATTCATGCTCAAGACGAAAAACGTCATGGTCAAATATTTGCTCACGGACTCAAACAACTAGGTAAAGAGGTCAAAACATTAGAAGAAAGAGCGCGCCAAGAATCAAACCAGAAACAGAATCCTAGTCCCTTTTTTGTCAATTACTTTCGCGATTATGATTCAGAATCTCTCCAAGCCGAAAACATTGATTGGCTAGTGTTTATGGCTAGTACTTACATTTTAGAGTTAGATGCTAGTAAAGATTTTGTAAGAATGGCAAGAGCTTTACCCGATAATGAATCTAAAAGTCGTCACTTACAGCAGAGTATCCTTAGTGTAGCCCAGGATGAAACCAGACACGCAGCCTATCTTTATGAGGCAATGCAACGACGATTACCTCAAATAGAGGTTAATACTTTGGTTAGCGAATGGCGAAAACGTAAGATAGATGCCATGTTTGCTGTGATCATGGACATGGTTAAAACTGGTGGGAATTCTCGCTCTTTAGTTAAGGATGGTGCGCCTACCGAAATTGAACAGACTACACCAGAATTAATCGAAGCTTAAAATCGATTTTCCCCCAAAGGAGAAACAGTGAAGATGAAAATTGGCAATAAAAAACTGCAACGCTCTTTTTATCGGATTTTGTTGGCTATTGGGGGAACTACACTTATGATTGGAGTAATTTTAGCAATTGAGACGATTTTTGGGGCAGAAAAAACCTGTCACCCTCAAGAAGCTTGGCTTTTTTGCCAAATTAGGGAGTCTGTATTGCTCAATATTGTCGAAGGTTTTAGTATTTTGGTGGCAGTTTGGTTATTTTTTCTGGAAGCTCCCGAAAGAGATAAACAAGCCCATTACGAAGCTTGGAAAACAATCGACTCCGCTCATGGATTAAGAAATAGTTATGCACGATTGCAAGCTCTCCAAGACTTAAACAGCGATCGCGTCCCTTTAAGAGGTTTTACTGCCCCAGAAGCAGATTTACGAGGGATTAACTTGGCTGGGGCAGATCTGAGTAATGCCTATTTATCAGGAGCAGATCTCAGTAATGCCAATCTTAGTAACGCCGATCTTAGTCATGCTAATTTAGCAGAAACCAAACTAACTAACGCTAACCTCAGTAATAGTTTGCTGACAGGTGCAAATCTCGCTTATACGGACTTTATTGAAGCAGATTTACAAAATGTAGACTTTGTAAGTGCTAATCTTGTGGGCGCAAATTTTGTACGGGCAAATTTAACCCAGGCTTATTTTGGGGATGTTAATTTTAATGAGTGTCTACTTAATGATGCTAATCTCAAAAAAACTAAGTTTTTTGGTGTGGAAAATTTAAAAGTAGAACAGATTAAAACCGCGAAAAATTGGTCTGAGGGAATTTATGATGCCAAAATGTTGCTTAAGTTAAAGGTTTGAAATTAAAAAGGTAGTCTAAATCTTTGCTTGTCTAATCTTTCGTATGCTGAATATTTAGCTGGTAAACTTTCAAAAGTCACTAAATATTTTGACTTCCATGAAGCGATCGCATCTTGAAACCAAATATGTTCGGGAATTAAATCGTGGGTGTCAGCTTTTCCTTGATTCTCGCTTAAATGAATTGCGCCTACTTGTTGAGAATCTATTAGTGATAAACAAGTTTGTTGAGTTTTTTCGCGATCGCGAAGCGTACCCTTCGGGTAATCGCCTTGATGCCAAATTAAAATATGAGAAACATCCAGTAATAACGGAAAATAGACTAAGCTTTCTCGACTCGAACACCAATATTCTGATGATGGCATTACTTCTACATAAACAGGAACTTGCAAGGTAGTTTGCAGTTTAGATAATGCTGTTTCTAATTGTAGTTGAGTACTTTCCCGTTTTAACGGTGCATGAAGAGATACTGCACAAACATCATGACTGGCAATGAATTCAGCATAAATATTCCATGTTTGGGGACGAAAAAGATCTAATTTCTGACGAATCCTATTTTCATAGAGACAGGAATCGTGCAAGATTAGAGGAACAGGCGGATAATCGAAATCGACATGACAAGGGCTACCGATCGCAAGTTCAAGAAACTCTAGTTGCATCGGTTTTTGAAGTGTCTGAAATATTCTTTTACATTCTTCTATCGGGCGTAGTCCGATCGCCGTAATACTTAGTCCTAACATTGGCAGTTTACATCAATTTTCAAGTATGTTTTATTTTTAACAGTTTGTTCGCAAACAAAAGCAAAGCTTCCTACGGCATCCTTCCAAAGTTTACTAAATAAATTTATATTTTCGGGCTTTTTTAAATAATTCATCAAATGTTTTTCATCAATGCAACTAATTGAATCATTCTTATTTGGATCACCAAAATATTTTTTTTGATAAGAAACATTGTTAGCTATACACCAAGTTTCTAGATCATTAATTTTATCCCAAATAAATGAACCAATCTCATATTCTTTGATTATCTTTTGATGAAGTAATTCAGCAATTTTTTCTGCTTGATTCTTGCAAATATGACGAGATACGAATAATGGATCTCCACGCTCATAACTATAGATGTCCACGTCTAAAGCAGCTAATTCATCCCACAGTCTCTTTTGGCGATCACTAATTTTAATTGATTCATCTTGCTCTATATATTCAGCAAAAAATGATTCATAACTTTCTATTTCTGGGTCTTGATAATCATCTTCGCTTAATTCATATTCTTCTTCAGGATAATCTTGCTCGAAATAATCATCGTAAAATTCATCGTAGTTAGTGTAGTCAAAATCTTTATTTTCTTCGATTATTAATTCTTTACTTAAATCACAAGCATCAACTAGATAATATGCTTCGTCATCAAATCCTATTCCTGATCTCCAAACACTATAAACGCGATCGCCTGGATTGAGAAGAAATCCTTTCGCTATTTCTAATTGCGTTTTTAGAGATTCTGCACCCTGTAAAAGTTTATATGCCATTGCTCTAACTTTTATTTCAGAACTACTTAATGATTCTATTAAAAATT
The DNA here is from genome assembly GCA_964393695.1 of uncultured Pleurocapsa sp. Classification (GTDB taxonomy): domain Bacteria; phylum Cyanobacteriota; class Cyanobacteriia; order Cyanobacteriales; family Xenococcaceae; genus Waterburya. The sequence continues at coordinate 24,388 of CAYMWC010000008.1, read as the reverse complement.
CAATATCTGATTGTTCGTAGTAATCCGCATAAGCTAATAATTCTATTTTTTGTTCGGGAGTAACTATATCTGGAAGATTTTCATCAATTGTTAAATAGCTTTGTTTACCAATATTAATCTCGCAAATACCAGCAAAGTTTCCGATTGTTTCTTTCCAGAGTTTACTCAAAAGATTTAGGTTGTTAGTTTGTTTTAACAAATCCATGATTTCATTGCAATTATCCCATCGATCAAATTCAAGTCCTTCTACTAACTCTTCAGGCGTAAATGATCTGTCTAAACCATTTTTATAAAACTTTTCTCGTTGAATCCTTTTAACTTCTTGATAAGATATATTATTTGCTAAACACCATTGTTTTACATTAAATTTTTGAGCTTTATCTATCCAATCCAACTCAAAGTCTCCAAGACTCCATTCCAACATTATTTTTTGATGAAGCGACTCAGCCATTCCTTCTGCTTCACTCCTACTAAAATAATGAGGTGATTTTGCAACTATATATAAGCAGCCATCATCTTTAATAATTTTATAGCCATTACTTTTATAATCGTAGTCAGTGTTTAATTCTAAAACACAATTTTCTCCGTTAAATAAACTATAAAACGAGTCATTAAAATATATGCTCGATTTGTAAATGGTATAAACGCGATCACCTGGATTAAGAAAAATACCTTTCGCTCTAGCTTTTCGTACTTTTTCTGAATCGATATTTTGCAAAAGATGATAAGCTTTGGCTCTAATTTCTAATTTTGAATGGTTTAATAATTCAATTAAAAAATTTATTCCTACTGCATCATATTGAAAAGTATCAGCTAATAATTTTATTTGGTTTGTAGTCGCGATCGCAAATTTTTGATTTAGTGCCTCTCTTTTCATATCAAGTCTTGACTAGATTTAATCTTATTGGCGATGATAGCAACACTTTTAATAGCTTTAGTCTCTCAGGAAGTCAGCCAAACAAATCAAAGTCACTTCACTAGAGTTGTTCACTAATATTATCAGATTATATCCAAAGTATATTGAGATTTATATAGACTTTTTTAATCGTTTATTTTGATTTTACTTTATAAAAAAATATAAAAAATAATTAATTAATAAATATTTTTTTAGCAAGAGTGAGATAATTAAAGATTGAATTAATTAAACTTTTTCTCAACATTATTTAAAGTAGTTTTTGTTGTACACAGAAAATTTAATTAATACTTTTAATACTTTGGAGCAATATTTTTATAATCTAGCTGCTGATAATATTCTGGCGGTTTGAAATACAACAATCTACCTCCATCAGCTTTTATCTGTTCTGCTTCTGTATATGCTGAGTAATAGGTTACTCCTTTAGTCCAGTAGCGAGATATTCTCTATTGCCGCTTGCCTTTTGTCTGCCCTAACCATTTAACGTTTAATAAAAATGTATGATGTGTAATGTTTAATAATTCTAAATTATCAAATAAAAAAACTTTAGAAACTATTTTAAACTAATTATTTAGAGGCATTCTAATAAAACTGCTTGAAAAACTATCTAAAATAAAATTAAGCACTTTTAACTGCACATAAATCGAAAATAACCAGCAATGACAAGTACCAAATCCATCGAACAGGCAATTGATCTCAATGATCCACAATATTATTTCAATCGAGAATTAAGCTGGCTAGAGTTTAACCGCCGAGTTTTGGCAGAAGCCTTAGATAAAAGAACCCCATTGCTGGAACGACTTAAATTTATGGCAATTTTTAGCTCTAACCTCGATGAATTTTTTATGGTTAGGGTAGCAGCCCTCAAACAACAGGTAACAGCAGGAGTGACTAAGTTATCGGCAGATGGACGTAATCCTCGACAACAGTTAGAAGTGATCGCCGAAGCTCTAACTCCCATGATTCAGGAACAGCATCAGCATTTGGAGAAAGTTCTGAAAAAAGAATTAATTAAATCAGGGATACATATTGTTAATTATCTCGATCTCAATCAAGAACAGAGAGCCTATATTAATCAATTTTTTGAAGAATATATTTTTCCCGTTCTCACTCCTTTAGCCGTAGATCCTTCCCACCCTTTTCCCTATATTTCTAATCTCAGTTTAAATTTGGCAGTTGTACTCAAAGATCCCACAATCAACCAGGAACTATTTGCCAGAGTCAAAATTCCCAAGGTACTCTCCCGTTTTGTCGCATTACCAGAAGAGCTTAGACAAAGGCATAGAGGTCAACCTGGAGTCTGGACTGGCATACCCATAGAACAGATTGTTACCCACAATCTAGAGTATCTATTTCCAGGGATGAATATTTTAGAGTCTTATGCTTTTCGGGTAACTCGTAATGCTGATTTGTCGGTAGAAGAAGATGAAGCAGACGATTTATTGCTGGCAATTGAAAAAGAACTACAAAAACGACGGCTTGGTGGTTCTTGCGTCAGATTAGAAATTGAAGCTTCTGTACCATCTGAAATTCGCTCCACCATAATTCAAGAATTGGATTTAGAAGCAAGCGACGTTTATGATATTGATGGTTTGCTGAGTTTGTGCGATTTAATGTCTTTTTTGGCATTGCCGTTACCTGAATTAAAAGACAAACCTTGGAATTCGGTTTTACCTCCTCGTCTTAACTGGTTACAAGAGCAAGCTGAGGAAAATGGCGAAGGTAGCGAAGGACCAAACTTTTTTAACGTCATTCGTCAGGGAGATCTTTTAGTTCATCATCCCTATCATTCTTTTAGCAATACTGTCTTGCGTTTTATTACCGAAGCAGCCTCCGATCCTGATGTTTTGGCAATCAAAATGACTTTATATCGTACTTCTGGAGATTCACCGATTATCAAGGCTTTGATTGCAGCAGCCCAAAATGAGAAGCAAGTAGTAGTGCTAGTAGAACTTAAAGCTCGTTTTGATGAAGAAAATAATATTCTCTGGGCGAAAAAGTTGGAAAAATCGGGAGTACACGTGGTTTATGGCGTGACAGGGTTAAAAACTCACACTAAGATTACTTTAGTAGTACGACAGGAAAAAGAACAAATACGCCGTTATGTACATATCGGCACTGGTAACTATAATCCCAAAACAGCCAAAATTTACACTGATTTGGGTCTTTTAAGCTGCCGTCAAGATTTAGGAGCAGATTTAACCGATTTATTCAATTATTTAACAGGTTATTCCCGACAAAAATCCTATCGCCAATTATTGGTTGCGCCTGTAAACCTACGAGAGCGCATGATTGAAATGATTAACCGTGAAGCAGAAAATTGTCGCCAGGGAAAAGCTGGACGAATTGTCGCCAAAATGAATTCTTTGGTAGATCAAGAAGTAATTCAAGCTCTTTATCAAGCTTCCCAAGCAGGAGTCGAGATAGACTTAATAATTCGAGGTATCTGCTGTTTACGTCCTGGATTGCCTACATTTAGTGATAACATTCGTGTGATTAGCATTATCGGTCGTTTTCTCGAGCATTCCCGCATTTTCTATTTTCATAACAACGGGAAAGAAGAAATTTACATTGGCAGTGCTGACTGGATGACTCGTAATTTAAGCCGTCGAGTTGAGGCGGTTACCCCTATTGAGTCTCCTGAATTGTTTAAAGACTTGCAAGAAATTTTAGGAGTGATGTTAGCAGATAACCGCAAAGCTTGGGAACTACAGTCTGATGGCACATTTATCCAAAGAAAACCACCAAAAGAGTCAGAAACTCAAAGTAGCCAAGATATCTTTATGGAAATGGCATTAAATAACAGTGATCAGTAATCAGTAATCAGTCATCAGTCATCAGTCATCAGTCATCAGTCATTAGTCATCAATGAAAATTGCGGTATTTAGTGCCAAACCTTACGATAAACTGTTTTTGGAGCAGGTTAATCAACAACATAAACATAATCACGAATTGGAGTTTTTAAATCCTCATTTGGATTCTCAAACAGTGGCTTTGGCAGCAGGATTTGAAGGAGTTTGTGTGTTTGTAAACGATCGCCTGGATCGAAGTGTAATTAAAAGCTTACATCAACAAGGCATTAAGTTAATTGCCCTCCGTTGTGCAGGATATAATAACGTCGATCTTCAAGCAGCAAAGGAATTGGGGATTATAGTTGTCAGAGTGCCAGCTTATTCTCCTCATGCTGTAGCTGAACACGCGATCGCTCTGATTTTAACTCTCAATCGTAAGCTTCATCGGGCATATTATCGAGTTCGCGAAGGTAATTTTGCTTTAGACGGACTTTTGGGTTTTGATCTACATAACCGTACCGTTGGGATTATTGGCACAGGTCAAATTGGTCGTATAGCAGGACAGATTTTACATGGGTTTGGTTGTCGGATACTAGCTTATGATTTGTATCCCCACGCTGAATTTGCCAAACGCTATGGTCAGTATGTGGCTTTAGAAGATTTATTCGCCCAGTCTGATATTATTAGTCTGCATTGCCCGTTAACCCCTGAAACCTATCATGTAATTAATGAGCAAGCGATCGCGACAATGAAACCAGGAATGATGTTAGTCAATACTAGTCGTGGTGGTTTGGTTGATACTCAAGCAGTAATCAAAGGCTTAAAATCTCAGAAAATTGGACATTTAGCTTTGGATGTATATGAACAGGAAAGTAAGATGTTTTTTGAAGATTTATCGGCAGAAATTATTCAAGATGATGTCTTTCAAAGATTGCTTACCTTCCCCAATGTAATGATTACAGGACACCAAGCCTTCTTTACTGAAGAAGCACTCAATAACATCGCTGAAACCACTCTGGCTAATATTACCGCGATCGCTCAACACCAAACTTGTCCCAATCAGATCAGTTAACAGTTACCAGTTACCAAAGTAGGAAGTAGAAAGTAGGAAGTAGGAAGTAGGAAGTAACAATCAACCATTATTAGTAATCAGTAATCAGTAATCAAAAACATGGTTCCTTTAAAAGACGAAAACCCAATTAAAATTACGCCGTATATTACTTATATATTAATTGCAACTAATATTCTGGTTTTTATTTACGAATTAAGCTTAAATCCAACTCAACTAGATATCTTTTTTCATCTATTTGCTGTTGTTCCCAAAGAATTAACTGCTAGTATGAATGGGGTTGATCTGCATCAGGGTATACCCGAAATAATTACCCCGATCACCTCTCAGTTTCTCCATGCAGGATTTACTCATATTGCCTTTAATATGTTATTTCTGTGGATATTTGGCAATAATATCGAAGAACAGCTAGGTAGAGTTAAATATTTATTCTTTTATCTTAGTTGTGGGGCTTTAGCTGTCTTAGCTCAATGGTTCTTCTCGGCTTTATCAGATGTACCCTCTTTAGGGGCAAGTGGTGCGATCGCAGGTGTTATGGGAGCTTATATTCTCAAGTTTCCCCAGGCAAAGATTGTTACTGTAGTACCTTTAGGTTTCTTTTTCCCTCTGTTTAGAATACCTGCGGTATATTTTCTGGGCTTTTGGTTTCTCGAACAGGCTTTAAATGGAGTTACCTCTTTAGAAGTTACTGCCTCTGTTGGCATGGAAAGTGGTGGCGTGGCTTATTGGGCGCACGCTGGCGGATTTATAGCTGGAGCAGTTTTAGCTCCAATATTAGGATTATTTGCTAGCAAGTCTGATACACCAGAAGTTATTAGTTAAATCAAGTATGAGTTTTCTATTTTTATCGAAATTACTTCCCTTATTTCTTTATCCTTTAGGTTTATCTTGTTTATTACTGTTAATAGCTTTATGGCTTTGTTTTACGCGATCGCGCTGGACTTTTGTACCTATCTTGATAGCCTTTCTAGTTTTAGGAATTGCTGGAAATGTTCAAGTTAGTAACAATCTGATCATCTCATTAGAACGACAATATTTACCTCAAGTAACTATGCCGTCAGCGGAAGCCATTGTGGTTTTAGGTGGTGCTACTCGTAACTATGAACCACCTAGAATTATGCCTGACATGAACGATAGTGGCGATCGCTTGTTGTATGCAGCTAAACTCTATCAAGAGGGAGTAGCACCAATTCTGATTTTGACTGGTGGACGTATTCAGTGGTATGGGGGTGAATCTTCCGAAGCCGAAAGTATGGCGACAATTTTGGAATTAATGGGTGTTCCTCGTCAGGCAATGGTATTGGAATCTAAGTCTTTAAATACCTACGAAAATGCAATTTATACCAAAGAGATCTTAAAACAAAGAAACATCAAAAATATTTTACTGGTTACTTCTGCTGCCCATATGCCCAGATCTTTAGCCATTTTTCAAAAACAAGGAATTAAGGCTATCCCTGCACCAGCCGATATTTTAATTAGCGATCGCAATTTAATTGAAAGTCAATTTAGTGCCGAGTCAAGAATTCTAAGTTTTATTCCCAATAGTGAACATCTCGATCTCACCACTCAAGCTATTAAAGAATATATTGGTATTTTTATTTATCGTCTACGTGGATGGCTTTAGGATCAGTCAACAGTGAGCAGCAAGCAGTAAGCAGTTATCAGAAATGAAGAACATATTACTCATTACTTATTCCTGACTAGCTAATTAACTTGTTTAACAAGCCCTAATTATTTAGCTTCCATCCAGTTTTTACCAGCACTGATATCTACAACGAGAGGCACACTTAATTCTACAGCATTTTCCATAGTGGATTTGATGATTGGCTGCAATTGTGACCATTCTTCTGGAGGAATTTCTAAAACTAGTTCATCGTGGACTTGCAGCAATAACCGTGCTTGATAATTTTGTAGGATTTGATGCAATTGAATCATGGCAATTTTGATGATGTCAGCACTAGAACCTTGAATTGGGGCGTTGGCTGCTGCTCTAAGGGTTTGAGCATCGGTATAGCTATAGTCAAGCTGCTCTAAATTGATTGCTTCTGGTTGACTGCCTCGTAGCTGTTTGAGACTGTCACTAATTAAATTTATATAACGTCTTCTACCTAAGATTGTATTGACATAGCCGAGAGCGATCGCTTGTTTTTTAACTCCTTCTAAATAATTGAATACTTGCGCATAAGTTTGGCGATATTTGTTAATAAATTGTTGACCAATATCTGTTTTAAAACCTGATTCTCGTGAGAATCTTTGCGCTCCCATACCATAAATTACTCCAAAGTTGATTATCTTACCTAAACGTCTTTCTTCGGAAGTAATATTTTCTTTTTCAAATAATAGTTTGGCAGTGATACTATGGACATCTAAATTATTACGATAGGCATCAATTAAAACGGGTTCTTGACTTAAATGAGCTAAAATTCTTAGTTCAATTTGTGAGTAATCTGCTGCTACTATTAGCCAACCAGACTGAGGGATAAAAGCTTGTCTAATCTGGCGTGAAAATTCAGTACGGATAGGAATATTTTGCAGGTTAGGATTAGAAGAAGATAATCTACCTGTGGCTACAACTGTCTGATTAAAGTCGGTGTGTAATCTGTGATCAGACTCACGCACCAAAGCTGGTAAGGCATCGACGTAAGTGGATTTTAGTTTAGCCAGAGTGCGATGCTCCAACATTAAATCAATTACAGCATGATCGCCTTTGAGTTTTTCTAATACTTGTTGATTAGTAGAATAACCTGTTTTGGTTTTACGAGATTTTTTAGTATTTAAACCTAGTTTTTCAAATAAAATTACACTTAATTGTTTGGGTGAACCCAAGTTGAATTTTTCTCCCGCAGCTTCATAGGTGGCTTGTTCTATTTGTTGTAAATCTTTTTCTAATTTGAGCGAAAACTGTCGTAAATATTCAGTATCTAAATTAATTCCCGTATTTTCCATTGTGGCTAAAACGGGTTCTAAAGGTTGTTCTACTTCTAATAGTAGTTTTTCTAGTTGCGGAAATTTAGCCAACTCAGCTTTTAATTTATCTACTAAGTAATAAGTTGCATATACATCTAATCCACAATAATCTGCTACCACAGGAATATCTAAATCCGCAATAGTTTTACCTTTAGGTATTCCCAAATCTTTATAACTTTTAGCTGCAATTTCTAACCCATAACGCTCTGATAAATCTCCCAAATTATGAGTCAATTCAGGATTGAGTACATAGCTGGCAATCATGGTATCAAAAATCACTCCTGCTAGTTTAATTCCCTGATGAACTAAAACCAGGCGATCAAACTTGGTGTTTTGCAAAACTTTAGGATATTGCTCACTTTCTAAAATTGGTTTGAGAGTTGCCAAAACTAACTCTTTATTAAGTTGTTTGCCTTCAGTATGTGCTATAGGAATATAAGCAATTTCCGTATCTTGATTTCCCCAACAACAACCAATTCCCACTAACTCGGCAAAATGAGTTGCTAACGAAGTAGTTTCTGTATCCCAGGCAACAGGTTTTTGCAGATCAGTATGTTGTTTTAAAGTTTTAATTAGCTGTTTTAATTTTTCCTCAGTATCAATAATTTGTGTCTGAAGTTGTGGTATGAATTTTTCTACTGTTTTTAGGTCTTTTTCTATTTCTTGCTCAACAGTATGATTATCAGCAAATAAAGATAACTGCCCCTGTTGTTCTAAACTATGTTTCTTGGTTTTAGCTTTTGAAGCCATAGCTTGGACTTCGGGTTCTCCTCCTAGTTTTAACTGTAACTGATTGAGATTGCTAATTATTTTTTTAAGTTCTAATTTTTTTAGTAAAGGTAAGACTAGATCTTGTTCAAATCCTATCAGCTTACAATCAGCTAAGTTAATTTTTATAGGAGAATTAACATCTATTTCTGCTAAAAAACGTGAGTGCCAAGCATCCGCTTTGCCTATTTCTAATTTGTTCTTAATTGCCCCTTTGATTTGTTCAATATTTTGATAAACTCCTTCTAAAGTTTTGTACTGATTTAACAATTTTACGGCCGTTTTTTCACCAATGCCTTTAACACCTGGAATACAATCAGATTTATCACCACAAAGAGCTTTATAATCGACAATTTGTGTAGGAGTAACTCCCATTTTTTCTAGTACTCCAGCTTGGTTAAATTCAGTGTAACTATGGGCTGTTTTCTTGAAAATTTGATTGTGCAAATATAAAACACTAATTCCCCTCTCATCATCTACCAATTGCAACAAATCGCGATCGCCTGTAATAATTTTGACACGATAACCTTCTCCACTGGCTTGAGTAGCAATTGTCCCCAACACATCATCGGCTTCATATCTTGCTTGCGTAACAACAGTTAAATTTAATGCACTCAATAACTGGCGCAAATTCTCCATATCAGGAATAAAATCATCAGGGGTTTTAGCGCGATCGCTCTTATAATTAACATCAGCTTCATGACGGAAAGTCGGATCTCCTAAATCAAATGCGATCGCCATAAATTGTGGAGATTCTGTTGCTAATACCTGTAATAAAGAATTGATAAATCCAAAACAAATACTTGTAGGTATCCCTGTAGAAGTAATTAACGGACTCTGCCGAGAATTGTTAAAAGCATAATAGGCGCGAAAGGCTAAAGAGTGACCATCAATTAAAATTAATAGAGACTGGGAATTATTAGCAGTGGTAGAGTTAGTGACAACACTTGAGGACATAAGTTTTTTTACTGGCAATAGAATAGTATATAAAAATGAAGCTAATGTTGCAGTTCATAGATGTCTGTAAACATTAGTAAACACACCTTGTTTTGTTAAATTGATGGTGTTAGTTTATTTACAGGTACTAAAGAAGCACACCAATCTTCTTCCCCAAGCAGGTTCTAGCAAAGTATCTCCCGCTAGAAATCTACACAATAACTCGTTGATAAGCAAGGTAAAAAATAGGTGAATTACTCTTAGTTATTATGCCGTATTTTAAGGGTAAATAACATTAAGAATAGTCATAATCTTAGCCAGAATTGGTGAGTTACTTTGTTAAAAGTTTCAGTCAAGTTGTTGTTCGTTAACCAGTTAACAAATTAGTAAGAACTTTATTGAACACTTTACTATCAAATTCAACTCTAAGAAATACTTCATTGGGAAGTCTTGTTAAGTTTGCAAAAGACACAGGAGAGGTTATCTTTAAAGGCTAGTGTATGTGATTATGTCTTTAAAATCTTAAGGAGGTTTGTTAAACTCTAGCCCCGTCCTCTCCGCCCAATCACCCCTCAAACAGTTAAATAATTAAATAGAAATCCTCAAGGCGATTCATAACATTTAGAGTTATGGTCGTTTTTTAGTATAATTAATAACCTAACTTGGCAATTCTACAGTTTGAAACCAATAATCAAGAAAGGTTTTTACTAATTGATTTAAGCGATCAGCATTCATTGGTTTGACGATATAGCCACTGATACCATGACGATAACAAGCATCTACGTCTTTAGGATTGGAAGAAGTAGAGAAAATAACGACGGGGATTGTTTTTAAGTCTTGATTTTGTTTTAATTGAGCTAATACTTCTCTACCATCAGTACCAGGTAAATTTAAATCTAGAACAATCAAACAAGGACGAGGGGATAAAGTTTCATCTTCATATTTTCCTTGGCGATACAAAAATTCTAGTGCTTCCTCACCATCCTCACAGCGATATACAGGATTAGAAATTTTAGCTTGATTGATCATTCGGGTTAAAGCTACAAAATCTTCATCGCTATCTTCAATAATCAATAATGGTTGTTGGTTATATTTGTTCATCTAATTTATGGCTACAAAGTAAAGTAAAAAGTACTACCTTGTTGATAAATAGATTCTACCCAAATTTCGCCTCCATGTCTCTCAACAATTTTTTTGGCAATGGTTAAACCTGCACCTGTACCACCACCATATTTTTTTTGACTATGTAACCGTTTAAAAATCCGAAAAATTGCTTCTAAATGTTTTTCGCGAATGCCAATACCATTGTCGCGGACATAAAAAACAGTTTTAACTTGGTTATTATCAGGATATCTCAACCTTTTGGCAACTACAATTGGATTATCAGGGTCTAGATAGCCGATTTCAATAATTTTTTCGGTATTTTGGTTATATTTAATCCCATTACTAATTAAATTAGTAAATAGTTCGTTGATTTGAGTGCGATCGCAATATACTGTTGGTAAGGGACGAGGAATATTAAATTTTACCTGGGTATCTCTAGCACTAACTTTAATTACATCTAAAACTCCTGCTACTAAATCGTTAAGATTGACTGAACGTAACTGTAACTGCGCCCTACCCAAACGGGAGTAATGGAGTAAGGAGTTAATTAAATCTTCCATGCGATCAGTTAAGCGCATGAGGGTATTGAGTTTATCTACCCCATCTGCATCGAGAATATTGCTGTAATCTTCAAGTAAAAAGCTAGAGTAATTATAAATTCCCCGTAATGGTTCTTTGAGATCGTGAGAAGCAATATAAGCAAAGGCATCTAATTCCGCGTTACTGCGAGTTAATTCTTGATTAATCTGGGTTAGTTGATCCGCTTTGCGTAGGACAACACTGACAATAGAACTACGTAATTCTATAGCTGCTTCTACTTCACAAGCTTTCCAGGGTAGTGATTTTAATCCTACAGTTTCTTGCCATTTAGCAAAGGATTTACGGGGAGAGATTCTCATAACTTCATCTTCGATTATTTCCATTGGTTTATGAGGATTACCGCCCCAGTTTACAGTTTGGATAACTTCAGGGCGAAACCAAAGAATGAAAGTTTTTTGGACTCTAGAAATTAGTAAAGCTAATAAGCCACTAGCAACTTGTTTATATTCTTCAGCAGGAGGATACACTTGCGCTAGATAATTTGTTTCATAAACTATTTCTTGATTAAATTGAGTTTCTAACCAAGTCAGCATAGCTTTAATAAATTCTTCGTCAGGAGTATTACCAATCAAAGTTACATTTTCGCCAAAAGATAAAGCGACACCAGCAGCAGCGACTAAATCTAATAGATGAGGGGGATTTTGAGTTAAACCTGTTTCTAATTCTGCTGCTTGAGAAATAGCCTCAACAAATTGCGACTGCATAGACTTAAGCTTCATTTTATAGTCTAAGTCTTGATTATCTTCTTTAGCTACCAATTCAAAAGATACTATTTGTCCGATAAACTCGCAAACGGTACGAATCTCATATGGAAGTTGTTTCGGTGTATTATGATGACAAGCAATTAAGCCCCAAAGCTGTTTATTTTTTAACAAAGATATGGACATCGACGCAGACACACCCATATTAGCTAAATACTCAGTATGTAACGGCGAAACGCTACGCAACACCGACATACTAAGATCTAGAGGCTGGTTTGTCAGAGGATTTAATTGAGGAGTTAATTCTACTGGTTCGTAAGTAGCGTCAGGAATAAGGCGTAAAAAATTGAGGCTATAAAGATACTTTGCTTGTTTAGGAATATCTGTCGCGGGATAGCGTAAACCCAAAAACGGTTCTAGTTCTGAGTTAGCAACTTCTGCAATTACTGTTCCTGTACCTTCTTCGTCAAAACGGTACACCATGATGCGATCAAATTCTGTAAGTTTTTTGACTTCTTGTGCGATCGCCTGACATAATTCTTCTAGAGTACGAGTACTTTGGATTTTGTTAATTGGGTTTTTAACTAATTTATAGAAATTAAAAAAGTCAATTTTTTGGCTTAATTTCTTAGGCTCTAACTCAACAATAATTATTTCTCTATTACGATGAATAATACCATCAAAAGTAATAGTTTCGCCCTGGCGAGTTAACTTAATTGGTAATGGATTAATATGCTCAAAACCTTCGGATAAACAAAGTTGAATTGCTTTTAACTGTTCTGAACCTACCAACTCATCCAAAGGTTTATTTAACAATTCTTGTGGTTCAATCCCCAACATTTGGTCTGTATTAAAACTAACCTGCAAGATCTGATAATCATCCGCCGAAACTGCTAATAAAACCCCGTGAGGTTGAATCAAATTAGGAATATGAATTGGTTCGCGATCGCAATTTGTTAGATCGACATTTTCTAAATTAATATCGGTAGTTTCTGCCAGGATTTTTGGAAGGAGAGGATCTGAAAACATGAAAAAAAAGAGAGATTATTCAGATTCTAATTATATAGGTAACAGTAGTGCTTAAATTTATATCAATAGATAGATTACAGAAAAGTCAATATACTATTAACACATAGTTTTTTTACCAGCATTTTTATAGCCACTAGTAAACAAGAATTTTATATACATACAAAAAACAAATTAACTTGATTTTTCTATCGAAAATTGTAATCCTAGAGCAGAAAGTACCTTATTAATAGTCAAAAATTCAGGATTAATAGACTCAGATAAAGCTTTATCAAGACTTTCTTTACCTAAATCTGTTTCAGATGCAACCTTATTTATTCCCTGATTTGCTCGAACAACATTGCGTAAAGCTAGTAAAAACTCTTCCACAGAGCCATCATGAAGAGCATCATTTAAATAAAATGCTGCATATTCTGAATCGGTTAGCTCGCTATCCAAGCTTTCGTACATATCTTTCAGCTTCATTCTTATATTTTCTCCACAATTTTTTGGCTTTGTTAATATCTTTTTGTTGAGTGTTTTTATCTCCACCACCCAATAAAACAATAATTGTCTTTTCTATTTTGGTGAAATAAAATGGTAGTATCCATAGTTTCTTGAGATTCTAATTGTATTTGTCCTTGTAATAAACTGAGATATTTACGTATAACAGCTAAATCTAAATTATTTTTGTTAATTAATTTGATATTGTCTTTAATAAAAATAGATTCTGCTATTTCTTTTTTTACTGAGAGTTTGATTGCAATTAAAAGATAATTGGAGTCATTTTTGATTAGGTTGATTTTAATCTGATTATCAACAGAAATATATTAACTCCCTCTTCTTAAGATATTAAAAACAAGTTGCTCTAATAATAGAATATCGCAAATACCGGCAGCTAAATTATAAATATGATAGCGGAGAGTCTTAACTAAGGTTGGAGTTAAATTCTGAGCAATTACTGTATTTTCGACATCATTACTAATTTTAATTGGGCAGATACGCCAAGGCAGAGCGATAATTTCTCCCAAGCGATCGCGAATAGGATTTACCAAGATTCAACGGGAGCAAGTTAGTTTTGTCAGAACAAGTGAACTAAATAAAAGCCAACAATACTATGACTAAGGTTATATATCTTACTAGTGATGAATATTATTACTTGATCAGGTAAATTTAAATGATGTAGTGAGATCAAAGCTGAAAGAATGTGCGAATCAATATTGGTGGTGGAGGATAACAACGATCTATTGTTGTTGTTTAGATTAGTCTTAGAGTCGGTAGGATATAAAGTAGTAACGGTAGACAATGGGCAAGACGCCCTCAGTTTTTTAGAAACAGTACAGCCACGGTTAGTTTTAATGGACATTATGATGCCCAAAATTAGTGGTTTGGAAGTAGCACGTCAGATTAAAGAAAAATTGAACTATCAAGCTTTGCCAATTTTATTAGTTTCTGGTGTCGATCACCTCAAAGAAGAGCAGCTAGATAACAGTAAAGCCGACGATATTATCTATAAGCCATTCGATTTAGATATTTTAATCTCAAGAGTTGCCGAATTGATTGCTTAATAGATTTCTATTCTTGATAAGTAATATTCTCCAATTTTAACGCGATCGCCATCTGTTTTTTTTGTCAGATTTGCTGGGTGGAAAAGGGTTACTCAATTTCTTGGTTAATTCTGTGCAAATTTTATTTGTTCACCAATTCTCATTAATTATTAATTAATGAGAATTGGTTTCCTTAGAGCGATAGGTTAGCGTAAACTATACGATAACTTACCACCAATTAACGTACTGCGATATTAGCTTCTTGTAGCTTGAGGAATAGCAATATCAACGGTATTAATATTTTGTGCCAAGCTGTCTAAAGGCGGATCCATTGCTTGACTATTACCAACAACCAAAGTAACAAGTTTATCTGGCTGAAGATATTGTTGCGCCACTTGTAAAATATCAGATTCAGTCGTGTTTTCTACTTGCTTTTGATATTTAAAGATAAAATCTTTAGGATAATCAAAGTATTCATAACGCATCAGGCGAGATAGAGTCTGACTAGGGGTTTGAAAGTTAAAAACAAAGGAATTTAGGATTGATTCCTTGGCATTAACTAGTTCTTGTTCACTAATGGCAGTGGTACGTAATTTTTCAATTTCAGCAATGATCGCTTTGATGAAAGGAACAGTATTATTAGTTTGGGTTTGTCCGCCAGCAATAAATTCTCCATCAAAGTCATAGTTGGGATTCCAAGCACCATAAACACTATAAGCCAAACCTTGGCGCGATCGCACTTCGTTAAATAAACGCCCACCAAAACCGTTTAAGACTCCATTTAAAACACTCAAAGTTGGATAGTCAGGACTATCTAATTGTCCGCCTATATGACCCAAAAGGATGTTGCTTTGAGTTAATTGGGGACGATTAATGACAAACAGACCTTGAGCATTTTCTTGTTTGGTTAATGGTGCCTCTAAGTTTGGTACAGGAGTATTAACTTGCCAGTCACCAAAAGTATCTTGTACACGTTGAATCATAGTATTACTATCAAAGTCGCCTACCAAGCCTAAAATAATGCTGTCGGGACGAATATAGGTTTGATAGAAGTTTAAGACATCTTGACGAGAGATATTATCTAGAGTTTCATACTCAACAGTACGGGCATAGGGACTGGTTGCGCCGTAAATAACCTTATCAAACTCACGACTAACAATTTGATTTGGATCATCGTTACGACGGGCAATTGCACCCTGTTGTTGTTTTTTGGCGATCGCAAATTGTTCAGGATCAAAAGCTGGCTGACGCAGTACTTCCGCAAATAAAGGAAATACAGTATCTAAATCTTCAGTCAGAGTCTCAAAGCTAGCATTGCCTGAAGTAATATCAATAGCAGTTTCTACAGAAGCAGCTTTTTGTTCCAAAATTAAATTTAACTCTTCTGGGGAATGATTTTGTGTTCCACCACTACGCATTACCGTGCCTGTTAATTGAGCCAATCCAACTTTGTTAGCAGGTTCAAAACGAGAACCAGTACCAATTAAAGCTGTACCACTAATTAAAGGTAAATCTCGATCTTCTAGGAGATAAACCACCATCCCATTGTCTAATTCATAGCGTTCATATTCAGGTAATTGAATTTCTGGCAGCGTCGCAAATTCTAATTCCGTATAGTGTTTCGGTGTATCCGCGATCGCAGTTAAGCGAATAGTAAAGGATAATAGGACTGTAATTAATGACAAACTCAACCAAGAAAGTAGTTTTCTGCTCATATATCTAGATTTAAATAGCTTTACTATTTTATCTATCAAGGATTAAGTCTTGTCTAGTTTGACGCTTCGCCCGATGAATCAGGGCAGATTCCCAGTTTATAGATAAAACTTACCCTGCCAAACTTGCGTTTGACAAAGAAGAATCTTTGAGGTGGGAGTGGAACTTCTCTATCGATTTTGCTGCTCTTTCTACACTTGCTTGACAAGCATGAGAATTAAGATGGTGACACCAAGGATAAAAAGACAATCTGTCAAGACAGAAGAAATATTTGATGTTTTTAATCAATTGATTTTGATGTTGAAATGCAGCATTATCCAAGCTAAAAAAGGCTCAACTTTACAAATTAATGGTACTACGATAAGAAGGTACATATCAAGAAACTAGGAAGCCAGTAATGTCTTCGATCACCACCGAAATTATTTTAATTCTGATTTTAATTGTTGCTAATGGTATCTTTTCATGTTCAGAGATTGCGGTGATTTCTGCTCGTAAAGTTCGTTTAGAACAGGCAGCTAATCGGGGAAACCGAAATGCACGAGTTGCACTCAAGTTAGCAAATGCCCCCAATAATTTTCTCTCAACCGTCCAAATCGGAATTACTTTAATTGGAATTCTCAGTGGTGCTGTTGCAGGGGCGACCATAGCAGAACGATTGGAATTAGTTCTTGAGGGAAATACTATTTTGAAACCCTATAGCGAAGGAATTAGTGTTGTAATTGTAGTTGGCTTAATTACATATCTTTCCTTAGTGATTGGAGAATTAGTACCGAAACGTATTGCCCTGAATAATCCTGAGCAAATTGCCTGCTTGGTTGCCAAACCAATGCGATTTCTTTCTCGCCTCGCTGCACCCGTAGTTCATTTACTAAGTATATCAACGGATCTGCTGCTGAAGCTGTTGGGAATACAAGACTCAGAAGAACCATTTGTCACGGAAGAGGAAATTAAGGTGCTGATTCGGCAAGGGGCTGAGTCGGGTATGTTTGAAGAATCTGAACAGGAAATGGTGGAACGGGTTTTTCGATTGGGCGATCGCTCTGTTAAGTCGGTGATGACTCCTCGAACTAAAATTGTCTGGCTAGATCTTGAATCCCCACTGACAGAAATTATACAAAGAGTCAATGAGAGTAATTACTCTCGGTTTCCAGTCGGACGTGGCAGTATAGATCAATGTGTAGGCATTGTTCGGGGTAGCAGACTCTTGGCGACTCAATTGTTTAACCAAAATGCTGAACTAGAATCCTTGATGCAGTCCCCACTGTATGTTGCCGAAAGTACTCGCGCCTTGAACGTGCTGGAACAGTTTAAACAAACTGGAATACATATAGCCTTGGTAACGGATGAATATGGTGGAATTGAGGGGTTAGTTACCCTGACTGACTTGATGGAGGCAATTGTGGGAGATTTGCCTTTGGTAGAAATTCAAGAAGAACCGATGGCAATTCAAAGGGAAGACGGTTCTTGGTTATTAGATGGGTTACTCGCAATTGATGAATTTAGAGATATTTTTAGTGATGAATCACTTTCTGAAATGCAATCCCATGTATATCAGACTTTGGGTGGGTTTGTGATGCATTCTTTAATGCACATTCCCCAGTCTGGTGAGCATTTTGAGTGGGGTGGATTGCGCTTTGAAGTTATGGATATGGATGGTACAAGAGTCGATAAGGTACTGGTCACTCCAATTCAGCGCAAGATACCAGAGACGGAAAATATTAACGACGAGTAGGAACAATTAATAGTTACTAATCTCAACTGGTTATATGAATTTAGTTACGGGAAATACTGGCTAACGTGAAAGCATTGTCTGAGATTCATCTTACTCAGCCTAGTTTCTTATGATTTTAGGTCAGGTTAAGCTTGTACGCATTTAAATTGTGTATGATGACCTTAGACAATAAACCATTAAACTCTCTCCCTGTCTCTTTATCACCCCGTCACCCCGTCACCCCGTCACCCTGTCAATCTCAAGCAACAAATTAAATACCTGACAGCTTATAGTGGGCAACACTTTAGTTGAATTTGCATTAATGCACTAAACAACTAAACAATAGTCTGCCCACCTTATTTATAACTATTAAAAAACTATTAAATTATTTCTTAGGAGATAGCATCATCATCATATTACGACCTTCTCGTTTCGGGTATTGTTGAACTTCTGCATAATCTTCTAGATCTTTAGCCATGCGATGTAGCAAGTCTTCAGCGAGCCTAGAATGTTGAATTTCTCTGCCACGAAAACTAATAGTAGCTTTAACTTTGTCTCCAGATTTTAGAAAACGTTGAGCATTTTTGACTCGCACATTGTAATCATGCTCTTCAATTTTGTAGCGCATTTTAACTTCTTTAACGTCAGCATTATGCTGTTTTTTCTTCGCTTCCTTTAGCTTTTTATCTTGCTCGTATTTGTATTTCCCATAGTCCATGATTTTACACACAGGAGGATCTGCGGTTTCGCTCACTAAGACCAAATCCAAGCCTTTTTCTTGGGCTATAGCTAGAGCTTCTTTCGGGGTAATTATCCCTAATTGCTCACCTTCTGAGTCGATAACACGAATATTGGGGAAGCGAATTCTTTCGTTAGTTTTGGTTAGATCGCGACTAGTGTTACTGCGTTTTCTTTCTCTCACAGGCGTATTTTTTTTGTCCTTTTGTATTAGATAAGATTGTGAACTAAGATTAAGATGATAAATAGTTATATTTATTTCCTATTTTACCGATCTTGTTATCAATAGAGGTTAAGTTAACTTTATCTTGTAACTTAACTTATCCTCCTATACTAGCAACAGATACACTTTTGGTAGCAATAATATACTATGTAAATATTTTTTAACTACAAAATTGATTACCAACCAATCTTGGCATGAGCGTGTAGGCAACCAGAGAGACTGGGTTTGGCGAGGGTGGCAAACTCGTTATAGCTTTTTAAGAGCAAAAACAAGACCTAGCTCCAGCCAGCAGTCACCGATAATTTTTATTCATGGCTTTGGGGCTAGTATTGAGCATTGGCGTTATAATCTCCCTGTCATCGCCCAACACTATAACGTTTATGCTCTTGATCTACTAGGTTTTGGTGCATCGAGAAAGGCTGATGTGGAGTATAGTGCAGCCTTATGGACAGAACAACTCCATGACTTTTGGCAGACTTTTATTGGTACTCCCGTAATCTTAGTAGGTAATTCTATTGGTTCATTGGTTTGCTTAACTGCTACTGCTACTTACCCAGATATGGTCAAGGGATTAGTAATGTTGAGTTTACCCGATGTATCGGTGCGAGAGGATATTTTACCTCCTTTAGTTCGTCCTTTGGTAACTACTCTGGAGAATTTAATAGCTTCGCCTCTATTGATTAAAAATCTCCTCAAAATAGTTAGAAAGCCCAGTATTATTAGGCGTTGGGCAGGAATAGCTTACCCCAATAAAGATGCTATTACCGATGAGTTAGTCGAGATTTTATCCAGTCCTGCTTATGATGATGGTTCAGAACAAACTTTAGTACGTTTATCTCGCAGTGTCAGAAAAGTTGATTTTGCTCTTTCGGTAAGAGATTTACTACCTCAAATTACAATCCCAATGTTATTGATTTGGGGGCTACAAGATAGAATGATACCCCCTATACAAGCCAAAGCGATCGCCTCTCTCAATTCTCGGATTAAGCTAATAGAGTTAGAAAATGCAGGACATTGTCCCCACGATGAATACCCTGAGCAGTTTAATTCTTTATTATTAGATTGGCTCGAATCTATCTATCGATCTTAGGATATAGAGCGATCGCTAATTAAGCATCTACAGGATTTAACTGCATCATCTGCCAAGTGACGAAAGTTCCTACAGGACTCCAAAGTAAATAGGGAACTAGTAGCCAAAATGCAGTAGTAGAGATAGGTAGAATTATTACCGCTAAAATTGCTCCCAGGAAAAATCCAGTCCCACCGATAATTGTGCCGATTTTGAGGCTACGAGTTTTACACATTACTAGGGTATATAAAGAAATTGTTATTTCCACTAATAAATAAAAACCCATTAACAACCAAGTAGAAATGTCACCTGGATTAGTTGACCAGACGTTATAAGCCGACCAAGCACCACAAATAAAGATAATAGTCCAAATAATTGGGATTGCTGCTTCAAAAGTGAGCCAGTCAGGACGACGCAAACGTTTAAACCAACGAAAGTCATCACTGGAAATAAAACGGTTAAGAGTAAAAGGCACAACCAGGGTTACAATACCAATGGCGAGCCATGAAGGGATTATCATACTGAATCCTGTTGAAATGCACTATTAAAAAGTCAAAAGTCAAATAGCTAATAATTAACCCATGACTAATTAATTGAAAAAGTAATAGTTTTTACTTTAGAGTTTATCCAAAAAAATCTTTATGAAGAATTTTTTCTAAAGAAATAAAACTATTATTTGGGATTTCAAATTCGATTTGTTGGGCAGAAACGGCATCTTGATAAACTCTAAGATATATATCTTGCATATATTTTTTGAGGCTAGGACTGCGATCGAGTAATCTAAAAATGCGGTTGCGAAAATTTACTACTTCTACCTGCCAGTGTTTATAATTTCTTTCTCGCTCTTGTTCCCAGTATTGTAGCTTCAGGATATGTTCTACCAATCGCTCTAAATAACTTTCAAGCGATCGCTTTTCAGACTTGCCCATATCCTCGATTTCATCCATCAAGTTCTTCCAATCTATGGCGTTTAAATCTTGATTTTTAACAGCGATCATCATTTGTTCTGTCCAAAGATTAAAGTCACGTTCGTGTAGTTTTTCTAGATTGTTTTGTTGATACATAACCATTGAACATTAAACATTTACATCGTCGATAAATGATAAATGCTAAATGAATTGACTTTTAACTGACCCGTAGCGATACTAATTATAATCAGTCTCTGTTTCTGTTTGAGGTTCTGACAACTCAAAATTAGACGGATCTCTCAAAAAGCGTAATGCTTGCTCTTCTAAACGATGGATCTGATATTGTTCGACAAAATCACTGTTACGTAAACAAGCGATGTATCCATCTAGATATAATCTAATTTCCTCAAAACTATAGCGTCTGCGCCATAGATTAACCATGGCATCGGTAATTTTTTGATAATGTCGGATTGTTTGGGGATCTTGAAGAATCATGACTATAAATTAATTATGTTACTTAATATGTTTGTAGAACTTGAACTGTTATTAAGTTTTTTAGCTTTTTTTCATTTTACTCTTTATGCATTTAACAATTACATTTTTTTATAGAATCATTAGTACTGTTTCCTCGTAACCATCGCTACAAAATCTTGTCAAAGCCTCTGCTAGCGTTATTCTTAAATCTTAATTCGGTCTACATTTATTTATGATGAGGCAAAAGTGATTTCAGCACATATATCAATAGTTGAAAGTAATCCTCACTTACGCTCACTACTAGGCTGGCATTTACAGCAAGCAGGGTATGTTGTCAGCCAGTCTGCTAGTTTGCAACAGGGTCGAGATGCTTTTTATCGATACCAGCCAGCATTAGTAATTATTGATTCTGATTTACCTGATGGAGATGGATTAGAATTATCCTATTGGCTATATCAACAGCAAAAATCCTTAATTCTTTTACTTTCGGCTCAAAGTAATGAACAAAATATTGTCAAAGGTTTAAAAACTGGTGCTGATGATTATCTAACTAAGCCTTTTGGAATGCAAGAATTTTTGGCACGGGTGGAGGCATTACTCAGAAGAATGCGAATCACCAATTCTGTTCCCTTGTCTATGGAATGCAAAGATCTCAAAATTGATTTGGCACAACGACGAGTACAACTTAAGGGAAATTATATTGAACTAACTCCCCAAGAATTTAGTTTATTGTATGTTTTAGCACAAGCCGAGGGAAATCCTTTAAGCCGTTCGGAATTATTACAGCGTGCTTGGCCCGATGCGATTGATAACCCTCGTACCGTAGATACTCACGTATTATCTTTACGCAAAAAAATAGAATTAAACCCACGACAACCAAATATTATCCAAACAGTAAGGAATGTGGGCTATCGCTTTAATCCTGAATTAATGGAGAATACCGTAGACTCCCCAGAAGCTAAAATGCCAGCACCAGCTTCTCCCAGTTTACCTCGTTTTCCTAGCAGAATCTAAACTTATGGTTAATTAAATGATCTAAAGCCATTCTTGTTCTTGGGCTGTTTGTAATTGTAGTAATTTCTGCTGTAATTTGTGCCAATGATCATCGGTAGCAGGGAGATCTGCCTCTAGTCTACCTGCATTTAAATATAAAATGCGATCGCTGAAACCGTTGAGTAAGTCTAACTGATGATTAACCATCAGAATAGTGAGATTTTGACTTTGGTTTAATTCCTGGAGAACAGTAAGAACACGAGTAGCAATACCCACATCTAAAGCTGAGGTAGGCTCATCTAATAACAGTATTTGAGGTTGCATAACTAAAGCACGAGCGATCGCTACTAACTGTCTCTGCCCTACAGATAGCTGTAATTCAGTTTTGTTGAACCATTCTGAAGGAATATGCAGTAGACTTGTCCAGGTATCTATTCGCTGCTTAATTTCTGACTGCGATAGTTGCTGTAGCTTCAAGGGGTAGCTTAACGCTTCAATTACTTTCATACCCAATAATTTTGGTTCTTGAGTAACTAAGACTATCAACCGACGTAGTTGAATTGCTGTTAGCTGTTGTTGGGGTTGTTCCCGCAGATAAATTGTTCCCTGACTAGGAGAAACCAAACGATTCAACAATCTAAGTAAAGAAGTTTTACCCGCACCAGAAGCACCAACGATCGCTACTTTTGTCCCTGGTTCAATATTGCAGGAAATATCCTGTAACAAAAAATTAGAACCAAGAACAGCCTGAAGACTTACCTGTTCTAGACGTAAAATTGAGTTAGAAGGGCGATCGCTCATACAAGCTATATTAATTGCCAAAAATTATCCTGTAATAGCGTTAAGTAGTACTTCTGCCAAAGTCAAACCCTGCATATCATCAATAGTAATTGTATCGACAATATCAAATTTAGCTCCAGCAGATTGTAGCTGATCGTCCAAAGCCTTGAGAAATTGAGTAGCTTTACGATCATTGCCCACTTGAATTAGAGAAATACCTAATTCTTCATCGCGATCAATCTGACGAGAAGCTTCAATAATTACGCGCATAACAGCTTTATAATCATCAGGTTCACCATCAGTAACAACTAAGATAGTTTCGCCGTTAGCTTTAGCTTGTCCGGCTGCTTTGCGATCAAAATAATTATTGACTGCATCGTATAAAACACTGGCTAAATCAGTGCGTCCCATAGGTTCATTTTCCGCGTAAATTTTACTTACCTTGTCGGCAGTAACATTGTCATAACGACGAAAACGCATTGAAAACAAATATACAGTAATGCCATCAGAATCAATTTTTTCACACTCTTGAGCCAAAGCTAGGGTAGATTCTTGCGCAGATTCCCAACGGGTTTTACCGCCAGGGCGATCATTAATCGACATACTACCGCTTTTATCAATAATTAATGTATAGTCGCGATCTCCGACAATAGAGGTTTCCGCCATGATATGTAACAATCTCGTTTGCTGCTGGTTGTCTTCATTCAGCCTATTACAAGGTTGAGCTTAACTGTTAAAAATCAAAAATTTTCACAGATTTGTTTAATATCATTATAAAAACTTTGCTAAGTATTTGTACTTGTTAACTTGCGGATAAATGTAAACAGATATTGCAAGCTAGAGGAAAATATTGGAATATTCTTTGAATCTGTAACTGATAATTGAAACCTTGGCGATAATTAAAGTTAATTAGACATTCTCAAAACAATATTTAGGAGAGCAATTTTCAATGGATAAGGATCTACACAAATATAAAATGATTTGTACTTTAAAATTTGGTGATATTTACGGTCA
This sequence comes from uncultured Pleurocapsa sp., assembly GCA_964393695.1. Classification (GTDB taxonomy): domain Bacteria; phylum Cyanobacteriota; class Cyanobacteriia; order Cyanobacteriales; family Xenococcaceae; genus Waterburya. Next base: position 363 of record CAYMWC010000008.1, on the reverse strand, counting down.
GATCATCGTTTGGTTGATTGTAATTTTTGTTAGTTTGGCTACCACTTTAGCCTTGTGGAGTAGTACCAGACAGATTTATGCCTTAGCAACGGTGGGAATTGTTTTGGTATTGTCCCTACCCTTTTTGTTATTTGCTTTTGTTACCACCCTGCTCAATAGAATCGAGTTTGTACCTGTGGAAGAGGAGTTGTATAGCCGTGCTGTCAGAAGTTCAGGCTCTGAGACCTCAAAACCTCAATCCGCAGCCTCTACTAGCTAAACCGCGTCTAGTTTGAAACCAGTAGTTTTTGGATAACTGTTCGAGGGAGTGATGACTGATGACTGATGACTGATGACTGATGACTGATGACTCATGACTGATGA
>CAYMWC010000007.1:0-56461 GCA_964393695.1 uncultured Pleurocapsa sp. | reverse complement strand
CTTACTCAAAAGCCGCCGTCGCAGCGTAGCGGAGTAAACTGGTGGTGGTTCATTATTAATGCGATCGCGCTTATGCCAATCGATCCCATAGCATTGCGTTTACATATCATACATACTTGAAGGTAGATCCTTTAAATTCTAAGAACCGTTTATGTTGTTACCAGAACTCAAAGAGCAGATTTTTAAGCTTCCACCTGGCGATCGCCTTGCGTTAGTTACTGCCATCATTGAGTCATTGCAAGATACATCAGTTTCCGATCTTGATCGCTCTAGTGCAATTCAACGGATGCGCGGTTTATTAAAAACAGATCGCCCTGCACCGACGGATGAAGAAGTAGCTGGGATGTTAGCAGAAAGACGAGCGGAGAAATATCTCTAGTGAGAGTTTTAAATGGGATTTTGCTTCTTTGGTTAGTGCGATCGCATCTTCACAATTCCATAGAGATCGAAATATAGCAATCACTTGGTAAAAGAAGATAAATCCTTTGCTCTCTAATACATTTTCTGTAAAAGAAAAACAGGCGATCGCTTTTTTGTGAGTTATACTTCTGGCAATGGAAATAGTTCTCTGATATTTGCAAGTCATATCATTATGAGTATTACACTGACACCTGAACAAGAACAAATAGTTCAAAATTTTCTGGCAACTGGACGTTATCAAAAATCTGAAGAAGTTATTCAAGCAGCACTAAATTTGCTAGCAGAATACGGCGCACAATATGAACAGTGGGTTAACGAAACACGGGAAAAAGTTGAGGTTGGGTTGCAGGAATTGGAACGGGGAGAAGGAATTGAGCTTAATGTAGTGATGGAACAACTAAAAGACAAAATCCAACAGGCACGTAAACAAACGCCATGAATCGGCAATGTATTATTTCCCCAGCAGCCAGCAGAGACATGGAAAGAATTATTGATTACTTTTTAGCAAGAAAATAGAAGCAGGAGAGAATTTTACGGCTAGATTTGAACAAAAATGCAGAAACATAGCTAATTTTCCGATGATGAGACGAAGTTATCCCGAGCTTTCGCCTCAATTAAGAGGGATTACACTAGATAGTTACATTATTTTCTATCAGGTTACCGATGACTACATTGAGATTGTCAGAGTTATTAGTGGTTATCAGGATTTACGTTCTATCTTTTCTCAAGCAGATTAATCAAAATATCCAAAACAAACTTAATTTGTTTAATATTTAAAACTGTAAGACTTCTGGTTGATAGTTGTCGGGAGTAGGTTCAATCTGCCAAACTAAAGATTCTCCCTCCTCTAAATCTACTTCCAAGAACAGTTGGGCTACAGGCACAACAGCAGTATCTTCATTACCTGCAAAACCTTGTAAGTCTTCGTCGAGTAATCTGAGTTTGAAACCAGCAGGAATCATACAACCAGGAGTTAGACAGCTTAATTCAAACCGCCATGAACCTCCTTCTTCTAGAGGCAGAATTTTTAATTCATAAGCTTGATTGGCGATCGCAATTTGTTTAGCTAACCCAAAAGCTGGCACAGAGTTAGTGGTTGTTTCTGGGGTAGCTACTCCTCTCGCACCCACGACACTGGGAGTCATTTCGATTTGTCTCCAACCTAAGTCTGCTGCTAGGTTGTTTACTCCCTGTTGTAACCATTGTAAGACAGGAGTTTTAACAGCTACACCACGGCGAGTTTTAGCTAGACGGCGACACCAGCTAGGATTTTGGATTAAAGCTGCCCAAGTGGTAAAAGGAACAGCTAGTCTGGGTAATAGTTGTGCTTGACTACCTAAACGCTCAATTAAATTGTCTGCTTGAGTAGCAGCAATAGAGGGAATCGGTGCAATTGCGGTTTGAGTTACTTCTTCTGGACACAATTCTCTGGCTACCCACAAGACATCAATATCGGTAATTAACTCGTCATCGTTTAAAGTATAGGTGCGATCGCCGTGATTGAGACTACCGTTATTTTTTAACTGTTGATGAGTAGCATAACCCCAAACACGGAGATAACCAGCATCAACATTTACCTGTACGGCTAAATAGTAATCTGCTGCCCATTCAGGGATATCAACCCATTCTTGGGGAACACGTAATTCACTCTTGTCTTCTGCCTCACTAGGAATCAAAACTAATTTGCTATCTTTGAGATTAATAGCACTGCCGTTGACTACTTCCCAAATATCAGCCTGAATAGCTGGATCAAACCCTACCTTAGCTACAGCATCTTCTTCTGCTTTTACCCAAGCTAAAAAAGTATTCAATGCCACTTGATTGAGATAACTCTGCCAACGGCTGTTGGGGGTAGCTGCATTTTGGCTTTGTGACCAAGCTTGATTAATAGTAGCTGTGTTTAGTTCGAGAACTAACTCAGTGGGGTTGAATAAAATTTGGTCGATAGTAGTCATCAGGGTACTCCTAAAAATATATGTTTTCTTATTGGCTGCTGTCGTAATAACCAGCTAACCATTCTTCTAATAGTGAACTTATGTTGTCGAGTACGTCCGATGTCAGAGATATATGCATTTTTTCCTGAGTCCATTGAGCCAAGGCTTTAAGTAACATTTTTCTCGCCTTAGACAACTTGCGGGAAATTGTATATTGTTGAGTATTTAACTCCTGGGCGATTTCTGCTTGTTTGAGTCCCAGGGAATAATATAATTCTAGTAATTTTTGTTCTTCTGATTTTAACTTACTGATTGTGTGAGTGAGAAACTGATTAATATCTGTCTGTTGCTGACTTCGTTGTTGAGCTTCTTCTTCAACTATAATCTCTGTCAACAGAGAATCATCAATTTCGCCAACGAGAGAATCGACAATTTCGCCTGCATCATATCCTGGCTTAGGTTGATTAATAGAAGTGACACTGGGAAATAAATAAGCACGAGCAGCTTTAACACAAATTAACAGCCATTTTTCGAGATTTTCAGGTGTTGCCTTGTTTGCTGGCTGTTTTAGCTGAGTTTGACGCTCTTGATTGTAGAGATTAGCGATCGCTACCCAGGTTTCTGGCTCGGGTTTGGGTAGTTTACGAGTTGAACTAGCACGCTCTGGGACATATACAGTTTTGAGGCAATTCCAGGCTAATATATAGCTGTCAATCACTTCTGGTTCTAATCCTGCATCAGCCAAAGCCTCGGTCATTCTTTTTTGGCTTAGTTTACGCAACAGTGACCAGTCAGAACAAATATCAATTTCTCGCTTTTGTCTTAATAATTCCCGAATTAAATTGCCAAAAGTAATACTGGCATAGCTTTTAAGATTAAACCCTCGTTCACGATCAAAGCCTTTGAGAACTTTATCGATCCCAGCGATCGCCACCTGAAAACAATCGGGTACAGTATACTGAGTACTACTAAAACCACTAATAGTTTTTTGTGCTGACCAAAAGCAAACTTCTTGAAGATAAGCAGCTAAATGTTCTCTGGCTATACTTTTTGGTTGTTCTTGCCAGATTTGATGCCAATATAATGCCCAAAAATTATCGGAACTGACGGTAGCTATTTGTTGTAACGACTGTTTCATACTACGACGCAAACGAGCATCTGTCGCCCAATTACTGAAGCGATCGTAATCAAATTGAATAAAGGTAGAAAAAATTTCGACGGTATTTTGGCGAGGGAGCATTAATCAATCCCAGGATAAAAATAGTAATTTCTATATCTTAACTAGATGTTAGTTTATCGCGATTCACTGCATAAGTTCTAATATATTTATTTGTACCCTTTCGCAATTGCTGTAGTTAACTGTGATACATTTAATTTTAAATTTGGCAATTGTTATCAATTTAATTTTAATAATTTTTAAACTAAAAAATATTTAACACCCAATGACTGGTAATTATTCTGAAAAAACAATTATTGCCCATCCTTATATCGAATTAGATAATCAAGGTCACAAACATAATCTCCCTCTGACTCGCGAGATTAATTACTTAGGGAGAGATCATGACTGGGCGAATATGCGCGCCCCTATAGAATGGAATATTATTTCCCGTAGACAAGCAATTATCGAAAAAGAAGGTAATAATTTTCGGATTTATGATGGCGATCGCCATATCCCAAAACCAAGTGGCAATGGTATTTTTATCAATCAGTCACGCATTAATTTGACTGAAGGCTACATACTCAAAAACGGTGAAAGGTTACATATTGGTCAAGATCCTCGTCAGCAAATAACTCTCACCTATTACAACCCTAAGCGTGGTGAACCAACCATGCCCAGTGTGCGGAAACTCATTCTTAAGGGTTTGCAGAAGTGGCCTGTTGAGCTTGGGCGATCGCCTAATATCACTGCCTCAATGATGGAATTGGATGCTCCTACTGTCTCTCGTCTCCACGCCGTTATTAATCCTGATGGCAAGGGTAACTACATCTTGCAAGATCGTAGCAGTAATGGCACTTTTGTCAATGGTAACCGTCTAGAAAAGTCTTATCTTCTCCGAAAAGATGATACGGTGCAAATTGGGCCTTATGTTTTACTGTTTACAGGGGAATCTTTAGAGTTAACTAACGCTAACAATCAGATCCGTCTCGATGCTCACAGATTAACTCTCAACGTTAAAGACAAAAAGGGAGAAACTTTCACAATTCTCAATAATGTTAACCTAGTTCTCGAACCAGGACAACTGGTGGCATTTGTTGGTGGTAGTGGTGCGGGTAAATCCACCCTGATGAAATCGTTGTTGGGAATTACGCCTGTTTCTTCAGGTAATGTCTATCTTAACGGCGATAATCTACGGAAAAATTGGCCTATTTATCGCTCGCAAGTTGGTTATGTTCCCCAGGATGATATTATTCATCGCGACTTGACAGTCGAAGAAGTTTTGCGTTGTGCTTGTCAGCTACGTTTACCACCAGACACTAATATTGCTCAAGTTATCGCTCAGACTTTAGAACAAATTAAGCTTTCTCATGTTCGTAATACCCTAGTTTCCCGTCTGAGTGGTGGTCAACGTAAACGAGTTAGTATCGGTGTCGAACTTTTAGCTGATCCCAAATTATTTTTCCTAGATGAACCAACTTCGGGACTAGATCCAGGTTTGGATAAGGAAATGATGTTACTGTTGAGGGAACAAGCAGACCAAGGACGAACCATTGCTTTAGTAACTCACGCCACAGATAATATTGACATTTGCGATCGCATTGCTTTTATGGGACTCGGAGGTAATATTTGTTACTATGGCCCTCCCGACCAAGCTCTTCCCTTTTTCCAAAAAGCTTCTGGTCACTTCCCTGATGAAAAATTTGACGATTTTGCCGATATTTATATCGAACTCAACAAAGGCAAAAATAAAGTGGCGATCGCCGAAAGAGTTAGTTATTGGTCGCTAAAGTATGCTAATTCTCTTGATTATAAAACTTATATCCAAAATTCCCTCAGTCCAGGTAAAGAAAATCAACAAGTCGCCAAAACGAAAAATTCTAAAGCTGGAATTTCTCCTTTTGCCCAACTATCTTTACTCTGTCAACGTTATTGGAAATTAGTTAGCCGAGATCTTACGAGTTTGCTGTTGACGTTACTGGCAGGCCCAATTACCATCGCTTTGACTGGTTTACCCCTACGTAGTGAACAACCCTTAAGTATTGTTGATGCTCCCTCGGTTACTCAAGCTTCTCTGGCTTTACGCTTACTTTTTATTTTTAGTTGTGTGGCGATTTGGATTGGTTTATCTAATTCTATTCGGGAAATAGTGAAAGAAACAGCCATTTATTTCCGTGAACGACTGCTAAACTTGAGATTGCTACCTTATCTTCTCTCTAAACTCTTCGTTCGAGGCGGATTAGCGATCGCTCAAACTTTTTTAATTACCTGTGTAGTATTACTAGTTTTTGAAGCACCTGAATCCAATTTAATTCCTTGGTCTTGGGGTTTTGCTTTGACTACTTTTTTAACTTTACTTGCTAGTACGAGCCTCAGTTTAATGCTTTCTGCTTTGGTTAAAACTGAAAACGAAGGTAATGGTATTTTGCCTTTAATTATGATTCCTCAAATTATTTTTTCAGGGGTTTTATTTACTCTTGAAGGTTGGTCAAGTAACCTTTCTTGGTTAATGTTAAGTCGCTGGTCTATTGGTGCTTATGGTTCATTAGCAGATGTTAATGCAATGGCTCCTAAACCTAATCCCGCCTTAAGCGAAGAAATGCTCAACGAAATATTTAAAGCTACTCCTGTATATGATGCCAGTTGGTCAAATCTGGGCTTAAATTGGGGGATTTTAATTGCTCATACCTTAATTTATGCAATTATTGCTTTGATTGTCCAACGTCGAAAAGATATTTTTTAATTGTCTATTTTCTAAGAGAGTTTTTTACTTTTATCTGTAAGTGAGTGAAGTTAGCGTAAAGTAATTGACAGGGTGATCAAACCTAGGTTATACATTATTTATAATTTAAGTATTTTCTCGTAAATGAAAATACTTAATTATCTATTTTATGTAAACATTTTATTATTAATATAATTTTTTGGAAGCTTAACCATCTGAAAGCAGGCTGTGATTAAATGGTCAAAAAAATGTCTAAGAATTTTTGTTCGACTGTTCGCTAAATGAGCTAGCAAAATCACCTAAATTTTAAGGCTCTAATTCAGAACTTAAGACTAAATCAAAAAAGCACACTATGTTAGACAAGTTTTCTAGTACTCCCAACTACATCGTAGGCAAAAGCTACTTAGCTCATCCGATGGCTAAAAGTAAAGATCTTCGCTCTCCAGGATACCTAAAGCTAGCTGAAAAGGAAGTTTCCTACAGATTAAAAATAGTTATTCTAGTTGTGCTGGATAGTTTGTCACTATTGCTAGGTTGGGCGATCGCCTCAGTAGGAAATTGGCATCATCAGTTCAATTTCAACACTATTTCGCAAAATTCCGAGATATACAGCTTGTTTTTGACTGTGTTAGCGTTCATGGTCTTTCTCTTTGCTGCTGGCGATTTATATCGCAAAGGCGATAAAAGCAGAAATATATCTAATTCTATCAAAGCAGTTTTTCTAGCCCACCTATCGATAATACCAATTATCTTGAGATTCTATGGTTCGGAGATTCTTTACCAACTAGGGGTAGCAGCCCTGTTGACCACTGTAATAGTAACGTTACAGAAGTTAAGCCTGAACTGGATTTGGTCTTATGTGCGTCAAAAGCACTTTCCTTTAAGACAAAAAATACTTTTGGTCGGCAATCGAGATGAGCTAAAAAACTCAAAATTTTTACTCGAAAGTAGTGAAGTTTTTCAAATTGTTGGACAGTTAGATTTGTCAGAATTTGAAGATGATGAATCCCTATATTTAGCCCTAGATCGCATTAATTACAAAGAATTAGACGAAATTTTTATTTGTTCTTGGGAATCAATTAAAGATTCAGCCAGTCTCTATTGGAAACTACGAACCACAGGGGTAAATTGGCGGATTCTGCCGATCAACATTAAATTACCAGATAGGCAGGCAGAAATTGCTACGATTTTAGGAGTACCAAGTATCAGATTTGCACATTCAGCGATAGTTGGAATCGATTTTTTTAGCAAACGCCTTGTCGATCTGCTAGTTGCCTTCATTCTATTAATGATTATCGGTCTGCCAATGCTGTTGATCGCTACCCTGATTAAGCTTGATTCTCCAGGCCCAGTTTTCTATAAACAGACACGAGTTGGCTTAAAAGGGCATCATTTTAAAATCTGGAAATTTCGGACTATGGTAGCCAATGCCAGCGAATTACAGCAGCAACTAGAAACTCAAAACCAAATTCAAGGCGGAATTCTCTTCAAAATCAAAGATGATCCTCGAATTACCAAAGTTGGCAAATATCTACGTCGCTACAGCCTCGACGAACTTCCTCAACTATTCAACGTTTTAAGAGGTGAAATGAGCTTGGTGGGGCCTCGTCCTTTACCTGTTAGAGATGTAGCCAAATTTGCTCAAAGTCATTTTTTCCGCCAAGAAGTATTGCCAGGTATTACTGGCTTGTGGCAAGTTAGCGGTCGTTCTGACACTGCTTCTGAAGGAGTGTTTAATCTGGATTTTGAATACATTGAAAATTGGTCTTTAACCCTAGATTTCAAAATCTTGTTACAAACCGTGCAAGTCGTTTTTCGTGCCAAAGGCGCATATTGAGCAACATTAATTACCCAAATTTTCAACTAAATACGATTCAATATAGCAATACAGTAAGTTCATCAAATAAAATTCATGGATTCTAACTTACATTTAGAGGAATATATAGACTTTAATAAATATTGGCAAGTTTTAAAACGTCGTTGGATACCAGCAACCGTAACTTTTGCAGGGATATTAACTCTGTCCTTAGTTGCTGCCTTGGCGTCTGAAGATGTTTATCAAGCAGAAGCTCGATTACTAATTAAACCAGACCAAACTTCTAAACTAATTGGTATAGATAGTGGCCCTGGAGAAATTAAAGGCTTAACCCAAGAAAAAGATCCGATAGAGACAGAAGCTCAAATTCTGCAATCTCGACCGATTGTCGAAAGATTAATCAAGGATCTAGAACTTAAGAATGACGACGGTGAACCTTTAACCTATAAAAATGTTGCCACACATCTTGTTGTCGAACCAATTATTGGTACAGATTTATTAAAAGTAACCTTTACAGATTCAGATCCAGATGTCGCAGTAGCTTTTGTTAATCGAGCTATTCAACTCTATTCTGATGATTACGCATCGTATAATCGCAACGAGACGGTAGAAGCAAAAGACTTTATTGTTAAACAGCTACCCAAAGCAGAGGCAAGTGTCAGAAAGGCAGAGGAAAATCTACGTCAATTTAAAAATCGTAATCGCACCGCCAATTTAGAAGAAGAAACTATCACTACAATTGGTTCTATCTCCACAGTAGAAAATCAAATCGATGAAGTGGAAGCACAACTTGGAGATGTTAATGCACGACATAACAGATTGCAAAGTCAATTAGGGATGACTTGGCAGGAGGCATCTGCCGTTAGTTCTCTTAGTCAATCTGTTGGGGTACAAAGAATATTATCTCAACTACAAGAAGTTAAGGTGGCCTTGGCTCAAAAGCAGAATTTGCTTTCCAATAATGCTCCCCAGATGATTAGTTTGAAACAAGAGCAAGCAGATTTGACAGCCCTTTTAGAACAAGAAATAGCCAGTACTTTAGAATCCGAGCAACAAGGTGTAGTTAGCAGTATCAATGTTTTAAGCTTAGGGGAATTAAAACAAGCACAATTAGCGGAATTTGCTGAGTTAGGATTACAAAAAGAAGGATTAGATCAAAGGCTAGCAGCCCTCAAAAATAATTATGCTACCTATCAAGCAAGGTCGAATAATCTACCACAACTACAAGAACAACAGCGAGAATTACAGCGTCAAGTTGATGCAGCCCAATCTACTTACGAGACTCTTCTAAGTAAACTACAACAAGCAGAAATTATTGAACAACGTAACGTTGGGCAAGTACGTGTGACTGCTCCCGCAGCCGTTTTAGAAGATCCTGTTAATCCTGGTGGCAAGATTATTGTTGCAGCAGGAGCGATGATGGGGGCTTTATTTGGTATAGCACTAGCCTTTTTACTAGACCTCAAAGACAACACCATCAAAAATACTGAAGAAGTAGAGAATATGTTTGCTTATCCTCTACATGGAGTAGTACCTAATCTTAATCTAACTGGCGATAGTAAACAGCTTCAACTGCCTGGAAATGGAACGGCAAATTTACCTGAGCAAGTAACAACTGATGCTTCGATGATTCCTTTAAAAGAAGCATATCAAAATATTCAGATAAATCTCAAGCTTTTAGATACTAGTGGCAAACTTAAAGCGATCGCAGTTACCAGTTCAGTGCCTCAAGAGGGTAAATCTTCAGTATCAGCTAATTTGGCAGTAGCACGCGCTCAGTGTGGTCAGAAAATTTTACTAGTAGATGCAGATATGCGTCGTCCAACTCAGCATAATATTTGGGAGATTGCTAATCAAGTAGGTTTGAGTAATGTTCTCAAACATGAAATTAAATGGGAAGATGCGGTACAGAATGTCATGCCTAATCTCGATATTCTAACTTCAGGCTCTCTACCAGAGCATCCTGTTTCCCTATTGGATTCACCATTTATGGAAGCTTTTATTAATAATGTATCCCAACATTATGACCAAATTGTCTTTGATACACCACCAATTATAGGTATTGCAGACACCAAAATTATCGGCAATTTAGTAGATGGTTTCTTATTCGTTGTACGCCCTGGAGTTGTTGATTATAGCAGTGCAGCAGCAGCAAGAAAAACTTTAGAGACTACTGGACAAAAAGTTTTAGGTGTAATTGTTAATGCAGCAGATATGCAGAGAGAAAACTCTTACCACTATAACAATTACTATTATGCTAAACGAGAGCATGATTAAATTTACCGATTAAATAGTTGATAAGTAAGTATCTCTCATGGTCAGCAGACCTGAATTACCTACTTGAGTTTCCAAATAGTTAAAAGCAATTCTAGTAATTCACAGTATACTAGGTTGCTAACTATTTAATTATTAATTCAAGGTCTAGCTGCATATTTATGAGATATCATAATATCGATTATTTTAATTAAGATAATGAAACAATCAATCCGTTCGTTTGAAAAGATATTCGCAGTAATTTCACTGCTACTTTTTTCACAAGGATTTTTCCCGATTATTATAGGTGGCGATAACTTTGAAGGCGGTGATATAGATAGCCCTTTGTTACGAATCATTTTCTTATTAATTTACTTTATTACTATTTTCTTATTAACTTTTCGTTGGCAGAGAACTTTAGCTTTTTTGGGCACAAATCTCTGGCTCTTGTTTTTAATTGTTTTGGCAATTGTTTCAGTATCTTGGTCTTCTATTCCCTATATAGCCTTTCGGAAAATGATTGCTTTGATGGGAACAACTTGTTTTGGTATCTATATAGCCTCTAGCTACAGCTTTAGAGAACAATTAAAAATATACGGTTGGGTTTTTGGTATTTCGATTGTCTTTAGTTTGCTATTCGCGATCGCACTTCCACAATACGGCATTATGAATACTGAGGCTATTACTGGTGCTTGGCGAGGAATTTATCCTCATAAGAATGGCTTGGGCGGTAGTATGTTTATTAGCTTTATGACTTTCTATTTTCTGGCTGCCTCAGCTAAACAATACCGACTACTATTTCAAATATTTTGTTTGCTTTCAGTTGTCTTAACGTATTTTGCTGAATCAGCTACGTCTTTGATGAGCATTTTATTTATTTTTGCCGTTTTTCAGGGGCTTCAGTATTTATCTTTAAAAGATAAACTTAGTGTACTTTTAATTTTATTGTTCTTAATTACTGTTTCTCTAATACTGTTTATTATTTTAATTAATTTTAATACGTTCTTAAGTGTTAATAATAAAGATGTCACCTTGTCAGGTAGGACTATTCTCTGGGATTCTTTATGGCAGTTTATTAAGCAAAAGCCTTTGTTAGGCTACGGCTATGGCAGTTTTTTCTCTGGTGTACATCGAGAAACCGATTTACTTTGGAAAGTCCATGACTGGTCACCTGTTCATGCTCACAATGGCTATGTTCAAGTACTGCTACATTTTGGTTTTGTTGGTTTAATCCCTCTAATTGTAGGATACATGTACTCTTTATTTATTTCTCTGTATAAATATTTAGTCTTCCAATCTTCCCATATGCTGTGGATATTTTTATATTTGATTTACACAGTATTTTTAAACTTCACCGAAGTATCTTTTTTCTCAACTAATAGTATTACTTGGATTGTGACCATAGCTTCCTTTTATTCTATTAAAACCAAAATCACAGCACCAAAACCTAAAGTAGTAACATCTACTAGTTAATTCATGGCAAAAAAGCAATTAAGCAAGATACTTGGTAATTTACAACAAAATAATTTCTTAAAAAATTCATTTGCAATTTTTCAATCATTAATTTTAAGGCTCGTTGTACAAGTATTGTATTTTGTGCTTTTAGCACGTACTTTTGGAGTAGAAAAATATGGCTATTACACAGGTATAGTTGCTTTTGTTTCTATTTTTATTCCCTTTGCTAGTTGGGGAAGTGGAGAAATATTAATCCAAAAAGTGGCTCGTAATCCCAATTTATTTCGAGAATACTGGGGAACTACTATTCTTAAGACTTTGCTTTTTAGTTCAATTTTTACGAGCATAATTTTAATAGCTTATAGCTTTTTTCCAGTTCCCAATATTTCTATTTATGCAGTATTTTTTGTCGCTTTAGGTAATTTAATTTTTCTCAAGCTTAATGATGCTACTAGAGATGCTTTTATTGCTGTTGGGAAATTGGATTACACTGCTAAAACTATTGTCTTAGTTTCTATTAGTCGGGTTATTGTTGCCATCTTATTTGTTGTCCTGTTTGATGAGCATAGTGTACTTACTTGGTGTGTATTGTATGCTATAGCCACTTTAGCATCGGCACTGATGTCTACTTACTTAGTAATTAAGCAAGTCAATTATCCAAAATTTAATTTGTTGCAAGTAAAACAAGATTTAAAACTAGGTTTTTCTTATGCTATAAGTGTATCGGCTCAAAATGTTTACAATGATCTAGATAAAGTAATGTTGACCAAGATGTCTACTTCCACAGCTAATGGCATATATACAACTGCATATCAAGTTTTAACAGTAGCTTTTACACCCATACAATCATTAGCTTTAGCAGCATTTAGAAAATTTTTTCAACAGGGAGCTTCGGGAATTCAAGGTAGTTTAAAACTCTGCAAAAAACTCCTACCTTTATCAGTAGGATATTCATTGTTAGCAGCCTTAGGATTAATTGTTTGTGCACCTTTATTGCCTGTAATCTTAGGCTCAGAATATCAACAATCTGTTTGGGCATTGATTTGGCTTTCTCCTACTATTGTGATTAAAACAATTCATTTTTTTGCTGCTGATGCTCTCACAGGAGCTAATTATCAAAGTACCAGAAGCACTGCCCAAGTATTAGTAGCAATTTTTAATGGTCTATTGAATTTTTGGTTAATCCCTAAATATAGCTTTTATGGTGCTATTTGGGCAACCCTAGCTTCGGAATTGTTGTTGATGATTTTTCTATGGGTTTCTATTTATAGATATTCTAGACAATCTGCTTAATAAGGGTTTCCTAAAAAAGTTAATTAGAAGCGTGAGAATAAAGTAAATAAGTAATAGACAATATAGCAATTCTCGGTTGAGTGAGGTACACCTCGGTGAAGCGAGGCACTAGGCACTAGGCAAAATGTATCTCATTAATTTGAGAACCGCTATAGTAGTAACTAAAAAACAAATAAACGACATTTAATTGAAGATATTTAAAGCGATCCTTGATAATCCAATACTGTTCGGTTAACAAATGCTAGCTCATTTATGAAGTAATGAGTAAAAACAGCATCACTTTTAATCAACATTCTTAAGTTTCTCAAAAAACCTATTACCTACATTGTCCCCGAATGGGGATTCGGGGACAATGTGGGGATTACCTAAAAACACAACCAATCAATACAGATGCTTATCCGAACAGTATTGCTTGATAATCTTAAATATAGATAAATATACAGAGGTTGAAGCTTCTTTGGTAGAGATATATTTGGTTAATTTACTTAATACCTAATACTTATTACTTATTACTTATCCATAGCAGTACCAGTTCTATGACTAAGAACAAAATTAAAAATAGTAGACGTTCATTTTTATTAGGATTAAGCAGTTTTGGAGCTGCAAGCTTACTCCATCAAAATCAATTTGCTTCAGCACAAGCTGAAGATTTAGGTCAGTATATCGAGGGTGTAATTCAAGAAAGTAAGCGTGGTAGAGGGAAAACTTTACGTCAAATCGCAGCTTCTAAAGGGATCGTCTATGGCGGATTTACTCAAAGAGGCTATGATGATTTACCTCAAGATTTATTTTTTCAAAAAACCTTTGCGCGAGAATATGCACTAGTCGTTGGTGGTTTTTTTGGAGTGACTGTTGGCCCATTTGATAGCAACAGTACTTATGATTTTATCCAAACTGATGCTTTTTTTAATTTTGCAACTCAAAATAATTTAATTTTTCGCGCTCACCCTTTAATTTGGAATGAATTTAACTCACCCTGGTTAGTTGCAAAATTCAAAGCTTCTGATACTACTAGTGCTGAAATTGACAAAATTTTTATTAATCATATTTCTACACTGGCAAAACGTCATGCAGGCAAAGTTCATTCTTGGGATGTAGTTAATGAAGCAATTAATGTCGATGATGGCAGAGCTGATAACTTAAAAGATACTAGAAAAAGCGGTGTTAGAGGTGAAAAATATAATTTCCCAACTTGGCTAAATTATCTTGGTTCAAATTATATTGAACGTGCATTTCAGATTGCTGCCCAAGTCGATCCCAAAGCAATTTTAACTTACAATGATAATGGCTTAACCTATAGTAATCCGTTTGGTAATAGTTGGGATGAACAACGTCGAGCAGCGATCTTGAAGCTATTAGAAAGATTAAAAGCGAAGGGAACACCAGTTCATGCTTTGGGTATTCAAAGTCATCTAGAAGGTCATCGCAATCAGGAATTTGATGAATCTAAGTTTCGGAAGTTTTTAAGTGATGTAGCAAGTTTAGGATTAAAGATTATTATTTCCGAATTAGACGTAAGAGACGATCAATTACCCCAGGATATCATTACTCGCGATCGCCTAGTAGCCGATACTTATTATCAATATCTCTCAGTAGCATTAGATGAACCAGCCGTGACAACTGTTGTTAACTGGGGTTTGAGCGATCGCTATACTTGGTTAAGTGATTTTGCTCCTAGAGCAGATGGTGCTAAAGTACGCCCATTATTGTTAGATGAAAATTTTCGGCGTAAGCCAGCTTGGAAAGCCGTAGCTAGAGCCTTAAATGAAGCTCCCGTTAGGCATGGATAAGCTATTAGCTATTAGCTGTTAGCTGTTAGCTCTTATCTATAAACGTTGAAGTAAATTTAGTCCGTGGGTATCTGTTCCACAGGTACTATAAAGATTATGTGTAGTAGCCAATTCTAGGACATTTTGGGTTTGAATGGGGCTAGGAGTCCAAAGTTGAGGGTTATTATAGGCGTAATAGGTTTCAACTCCATCAATACCTAAATCAGTAATAGCAGGAATTAATTGCTTGGCAGGGCGACGATAACGTTCAGGATGAGCTAAAACCGCTAAACCACCAGCCTGATGAATGCTTTCAATTACTCGTTTGGCTGAGGCTTGTTTGCCTTCGGGTTTGTCTCCTTGCAGATATAGTTCTAAAGCTGGATGTTCGGGGTTAAATCCATAACCTAGAATATGAACTTCTACTTCCAATAATTTGGACGTGATTTCTACTCCTGTCCACAAGTGCGGTAAATTGAGAATTTTGTTGTCTAAACTTAATTGATTCAAATACTTTTCTACTTCCCGATATCCTGCAACGGAGTGATGATCGGTGATAGCAAAACCTTGAAGTCCTATGGCGATCGCTTGCTGTACTAAATTCAATGGTGTTAACTTACCATCAGAAGCAGTAGTGTGCATGTGAAAGTTGTAGGAATAGGGACAACTAATGAAATCAATAGTTTCCCAGACACTTTGCAAGCAAACAGTGTCTTGTGCTTTTGGTTTAAGAGAATACGTGGCAACCATAGGCAGCAGTTCAGTGGAGAAGAATATTTCTAATTGTTACAAATACCATAACAAAATAAAATCCCTACTGGGAATCTTCTTTTTGAGTCTTTTGGGGATCAAAATATTAAGAAAAGATTAAAAGCCTTGACAGGTATACAAAGTAACCTATTGATGAATACAGTTTAAATTAGTTAAAAAGATATATAAAAATATCTAATAACCCAAATATGACGACCTTACTACCTGCTGTCCTACCTGTAGGCTTAATTATTTTGATCGGCTTTATTGTAGGTCGTACCTTAACTCTTCAACGTTCAACTTTGTCCCAGTTAACTTTATACACGTTGTCACCAGCTTTAATAGTTGATAGTTTATATCGTACTGAATTATCTGTAACTAGCTCTGGTAAACTGATAGTAGGTTTTACCCTCATTTCTAGCGTAATTTATAGTTTAGTTTGGTTGGTTAGTCGCCTTACTAGTTTAGACTCGGTTTTCAGCAGAACTATTACCGCTATTGTTCTGTTTCCCAACACTGGCAATATGGGTCTACCTGTAGCAACTTTTGCTTTGGGGACAGCAGGATTAGATCGGGCAATTGTTTATATGCTTGGCTCAAGTGTTCTCATGTTTTGTTTGGGACCAGCAATTATTCAAGGAAAAGGTATAATTTCAGGTCTCAAGTTAACATTGCGTCTGCCATTATTCTGGGCAATTATCTTGGGCTTAAGTTTGCGTATATTGGCAATTAAGCTACCTTGGGGCTTAGATCGAGGGATTCAGCAATTAGGGGCAGCAGCGATTCCCGTTGATTTAATTCTGCTAGGAATGCAACTAGCAGCAACCCGTTTCCAATTAGGAATTCGAGAAATTCTGACCGCGATGCCTATGGCAAGCGCAGCGATGGCTCGTTTGGCTATTGCGCCGATCATCGCCTATATAATTGGTCGCTGCTTACAGTTAGAAACTTTAGATTTACAGATATTAGTATTACAGAGTGCTATGCCCACCGCCGTTAGTTCTTTAGTGCTGGTGAGTGAATTTGGTGGGGATCAAAATTTAGTAGCTAGAGCGATTGTAACTTCAACCCTCCTGAGCTTTATTACTTTACCAATATTGCTCTCATTGTTATTTACTCTTAGTTCTTAGTCAATACTTCTAAGATTAGCCTCTTTATTGATAGGAAAGAATAAGGAAGAGGGCAGAAGTCAGAGGACTTGGAGACTTGGAGACTTGGGGACTTGGGGACTTGGGGACTTGGGGAAATTTTGTTAAGCGTATCTCCCCATCACCTCGTCACCTCGTCTCCCGTTCCTACTACCTACTACCTACTACCCACTACCTATAACCTTTTTTGCTATCTGCTATCTGCTATCTGCTATCTGCTATCTGCTACTTTTAAAAAGTCTATACTGCTTGAGGTTGGGCTTGGGGAGGCTGAGGTTGGGGTTGGAATTGGAAGAGAGAATATACGACATTACGACGAATATCAATCATCATTTCCAAGAACATTTCATAACCCTCTTGTTTATATTCAATTAGAGGATCTTTTTGTCCATAACCTCGTAAACCGATTGACTCCCGTAGAGCATCCATTGCTTGTAAGTGTTCTCGCCAGAGAGTATCGATCTGTTGCAGAATAAAGAATCGTTCTGCTTGACGCATTAATCCTGGCTGCATACTGTCAATTTGATGTTCTTTGAGATCGTATGCTTTACGAACTTCTTCACAGAGGAAATTTTTCATTTCATTGACAGTCATATCTTCCAGATGAGCAGGTTCAACATCTTCGAGGAGATAGATAAACTCCTTAGCTTTATCTACCATTTTGTCTAGCTTCCACTCTTCGGGAGG
The DNA here is from genome assembly GCA_964393695.1 of uncultured Pleurocapsa sp. GTDB lineage: Bacteria > Cyanobacteriota > Cyanobacteriia > Cyanobacteriales > Xenococcaceae > Waterburya. The sequence continues at coordinate 39,058 of CAYMWC010000007.1, read as the reverse complement.
TAGTTCAGGATTGACATAAGCATCAACAATTTCCCCCATAGTTTTTTCAGCGTATTGTATTACTTGCTCTTTGAGGTCTAACCCTTCTAAGACGCGACGACGCTCCGCGTAGATAGCCCGACGTTGATTATTCATCACCTCGTCATATTCAAATACTTGCTTACGGGTATCATAGTAAAAAGTCTCTACTTTCTTTTGCGCCCCTTCTAAGGAGTTGGTGAGCATTTTCGATTCAATGGGCATATCATCTTCAACGCGCATCATATTCATTAATTTTTCCACGCGATCGCCACCAAAGATCCGTAAGAGGTTATCTTGTAAGCTGAGGAAAAATCTGGTTGAGCCTGGGTCACCCTGTCTACCTGCACGTCCTCTTAGTTGGTTATCTACCCGTCGAGATTCATGACGCTCTGTTCCAATTACATGGAGTCCACCATTAGCAATCACTTCATTGTGTTCCGCATCGGTAAATTTTTCGTACTCTTGGCGAATCAATTTATAGACCTCTCGTAGTTTTAACAATGCAGGATCTTCAATGGGAGCATTTTCCGAGGCGACAGCAATTTTATCTTCTGCTTCCAATTCAGGTAAACTTTGCTCCCCGTATTGTTGTACTGCAAACTTGACGGTTTCTTTAAGTAGGTGTTCTGTTTCGGCTGATAATTCAGTAGGGAAGATTTGAGGTGATGCTTTCCAAGTCTTGACTTTTTTACCTTGACCATTAGGTGCAAAGCCTTTGGGTGTGTCCTTACTCATATTAATTCCAGGGACGCTTGCCATCAAATCATCATCTTCGGGAGCAACTATTTTGGGCATGAGATATTCTCTCACTTTCAGTCTTGCCATATACTCGGCATTACCACCTAAGATGATATCTGTTCCTCTACCTGCCATATTAGTAGCAATGGTTACGGCAGTTTTGCGACCAGCTTGAGCGACGATTTCTGATTCCCGTTCAACGTTTTCGGGTTTGGCATTGAGCAGATTATGTTCAATCCCCTTTTCGTGTAGTAATTGCGAAAGCAACTCTGATTTTTCCACACTAGTAGTACCCACTAACACAGGACGACCTTTTTCATGCATATCAGCACAGTCTTCGGCGACAGCCTGCCACTTACCAATTTCTTTTTTATAAACCACATCAGATAGATCGGCTCTTTTAGAAGGCAAGTTAGTAGGAATAATTGTTACTTGCAGCTTGTAAACCTTTTCAAATTCTGTTTCTTCAGTTTTAGCTGTACCAGTCATCCCTGCCAAAGTAGGATAGAGTAAGAAAAAGTTTTGATAAGTAATACTAGCCAGAGTTTGAGTTTCTCGCTGAATGGGAACTCCCTCTTTTGCCTCAATTGCTTGGTGTAAACCATCACTCCAACGTCTACCTGCTAGAACCCTGCCTGTAAACTCATCAACAATCACAATTTCGTCATTGCGCACCATATAGTTTACATCTTTGGCAAAAAGCTCTTTAGCTTTAATCGCATTCGATATATAATGAGCCCAAGGATTTTCAGGGTCATATAGATCTTCTACTCCCAACAGTTCTTCTGCATGGGCAAAACCTTCATCGGTCATCAGGATATTGCGAGCTTTTTCGTCTACCTCATAATCACCGATCCCTTCTTCTGTATTTGCTTCTGCGTTGTAGTCTTCATCCTGCCTAACTAACTGTTCAGCAATTTGGGCTGCTAAAAGATATTTTTCGGTAGGACGTTCTACTTGTCCTGAAATGATCAAGGGAGTTCTGGCTTCGTCAATTAGCACTGAATCCACTTCGTCAATTACGCAGTAGTTAAAAGGACGTTGCACCACTTCTTCCATAGAAACTGCCATATTATCCCTGAGATAATCAAAGCCAAGTTCGCTGTTAGTAGTGTAGGTAATATCACAAGCGTAATTTTTCTTTCTCTCCGCAGGACTCATCCCTGATTGAATTAACCCCACAGTTAAACCCAAGAAACGATGGACTTGTCCCATCCATTCCGCGTCTCTACGAGCAAGATAATCGTTAACTGTAACGACGTGAACTCCTTTACCTGTTAAACCATTAAGATAAGCTGGCAGGGTACACACCAGGGTTTTTCCTTCCCCAGTTTTCATCTCCGCGATTTGTCCCTTATGTAAAACTATGCCTCCTAGTAACTGCACATCGTAGTGTTCCATACCTAAGACGCGATTGGCTGCTTCTCTAACTACGGCAAAAGCTTCTGGTAGTAAATCTTCAAGAATATCTTTGATTTGTTCATCATTTCTAGCTTTAGCAATTTGTTCCCGAAATTCTACAGTCTTGGCTTTTAACTCCTCATCAGATAGATTTTCGATATCTTCTTTAATTAAGTTAATTTCTGCCACTAAGGGTTGAAATTTTTTGAGTTTACGTGAGTTAGGATCGCCCAGCAGTTTTTTCAGCATAGTAGTTTTTATGAATAATCGGTATTTTTATGGATCTATATGGATCTAATATTTGCTTTCTAAGCCTTGATTGCCTCGATACGCAGCTATATGTAATAACTTTTAATAATTTTACCATTTGCTTAGTTAGAGCAACTTTCTTTGGGAGAAGTAACTTTTGCATAGGTACTTAGTAATATTCCTCTTGATCTGCTAAACTTAGCTAAGTTTAGCTAAAAAATAATCATCCAATGCAAATATCAAATATCCACGAAGCTAAGTCTCAACTTTCTAAATTGATTGAGTCAGCTTTAGCAGGGGAAGAAATTATTATTGCTAAAGCTGGAAAACCTTTAGTGAAGTTAGTTCCCTATCAAGAAAAAATTGAGCCAAGATTACCTGGAGGTTGGGAAGGAAAAGTAGTTATGAGTGATGATTTTGATGATGAGTTGCCAGCAAATATTCTGGAGGGGTTTTTGGGATAATAATGCAGTTTCTTTTGGATACTCACACTTTGATTTGGTGGTTAAGTAAAAATCCTACACTTTCCAGTCAAGCTCATCAGGCAATTGCTAATCCCGATAATTTAGTGTTTGTTTCTGCTGCTTCAGCTTGGGAAATTGCCATTAAAAAATCTTTGGGAAAATTAGAAGCTCCCAATGATTTAGTCGAACAAATAGAAAAAAAAAGGTTTAAATCTTTAGCAATTATAGCCGTACGAGGTTAGATTAGGACAGTGAGGGTGATTGGCTCGTAAGTAGAAAGTAGAAAGTAGAAAGTAGCAGTCAAAAAAAATGTCCTAACGTTTTCCCGTATTGCTATAGTATCGAACAGGCTTTAATGGTAGAGAAGTTACCATTACATCACCAAGACCCTTTTGATCGTATTTTAATTGAATGTTAATTGAGTTTAGGAGTATTGTATTGCTCTGTCAACTTTGAATTGATAAGTTGAGATGAGCAAAAAAAGCAGAGGGATATGATATATTAGACTCCCTCTGCGGGAGCATCCCACTTATGCAAGTAAGTAATTATACTCATTGCTGAAAAGGCGTTTTTTCATAAGTTTTCTCGCACTTGACAAAATACAAAAATCAGTGGGGTGAAAAAGTGGGATGCTCCCCCCTCTGCTTTCTCTAACGGTATTTACCTTCAGTATCAGGGCTTTCCATCCGTGGTAAACCCATACTATAGTTACGTACCCTAGCACCCAAATTATAGTTAACTTGACCTTGCATTAATAGAGAGCGAATATAGTGTTCTAAATCTGAACCAATACGACGCAGATTGTATTCACTCAAGTCTTCACCATTGCTATGCTCTACCAATTCATCAAATTTACGATAAACTTTTTGCAGTGCCTCTTCACTCCAGTTAAACTCGTTATCTGGGTCAATATCTAAAGTGAGAACATTATTGCTAGGAACTAATTCGTTATTTTGAACTTCAGCACTATAGATCCGAACGTGACGGGTAGTTGATTTTACAAGCATACTGATACTGTTTTAGATATTTTTTGTGCGATTATTTGATAGGCAAATAGATATTAAAGATATTGTATCAATGGATAATTGATAATTAATCAATTTAGTCAATCAAAAATCTCAAATCGACAATCAATTGACCTCTTATTTCAAAGAGAAAAAGTAATATAGTGCGCTCTTGGAAGAATTATCAATTATCCATTATTAATTATCAATTATTTATAGGCTTTAATGCATTGTTCAACTAGAGGGTTAACCGCATCTACATCTTTCCATCCGAGAATTTCAGTAACTTTTTTTTCTAGATTTTTATAGGTTCTGAAAAATTCTGCAATCTCTTCTAAACGATGGGGAGCAATATCTTTGAGAGATTTAACTTGACTGTAACGAGGATCTTCTACAGGGACACAGAGAATTTTTTCATCGCGATCGCCACCATCTATCATTTCTAACATACCAATTGGTCTAGCAGCAATAACACAGCCAGGGAAAGTAGGCTCATCCATAATTACCATACCATCTAAAGGATCGCCATCATCAGCTAGGGTATTTGGTACAAAACCATAGTCATAAGGATATTTTACTGAGGCAAAAAGAACGCGATCTAAGGCAAAAGCGTTCATGTCTTTTTCAAATTCGTATTTATTTTTACTCCCACCAGGAATTTCGATTAAAACGTTAATCACGCCAGGTTTGGGCTGTGCTGGAATAAGGGATAAATCCATGAAATTCTCCGAATCTTAATTGGTTAACTTAAAAACAATAAATTTATCCTCAGAAGCATGATTAATACTCTGAGACTAGTGATTCATTGAGTCGTAGAAGACTTAATATAATCGCCATCAAGCATTCTACCTGATTAGGAAACCAAATCTAGATTTAATTCAGTAATCAGTTATCAATCATCAGTCATCAGTCATCAGTCATGATTACGTTAAGCTAAAAACAGTAAGACTATTAATTTAGTCAAAGTAAAGGAGCAAGAGTAATGACAGAACTTTTAGAGCAAAAATGTGTTCCCTGCACTGGTGGTTTACCGCAAGCTACAGAAGCAGAAATTAATGAATATAAACAGCAAATACCTGACTGGGATATTATTACCGAAAAGGGCGAATTACATCTGCAACGGGTTTATCAATTTCCTGATTTTAAAACTGCATTGGCGTTTACTAATCGGGTAGGAGAAATTGCTGAATCTGAAGGACATCACCCATCTTTACTAACAGAATGGGGTAAAGTAACCGTAACTTGGTGGACTCATGCCATTAACGGGCTTCATCACAATGATTTTATTATGGCTGCCAAAAGCGATCAACTTGTGAATCTTAGTTAATAACTATTCACTATTCATTGTTCACCAATTCAGTTTCGTTAATGTTTAGTAAGCCAGAAGGGGGGAATATTTCTAATCTTTGGTTGGCAATGTCTACTACGGGAACAATTTCTTTGACGAAAGGAACAAACACCGTCACAGGTTTAGGAGATTTTGGTTTGTATTTTTTACGTTTACTACGTCGGCTGATTTGAGATAGATCTCGTTCGGGTGTGGCGGTTATTTCTGGTTGCTGGTGTAGTTGAATTTCTAATAAATCATTACCGGCAGAATAGAGATCGATAACGACTCCAATATTTTCGCCTGTGGCTTGATGATACACTTCTAAACCTACTAAATCATTAACGTGATATTCATCTGGTTGGAGTTTCGGGCGATCGCTTTTACTAACTAATAGTTTATAATTACGTAATTCTTCAGCTTGGTTGCGATCTTCGATACCTTCTAGTTTAATTACATAAAGGTTTTTTCCTGCAATATATCTGCCTCCCCGTAATTGTACTTGAGTAATGACGGAAGTTTGAGGATGTTGTAGCCAGCGAGTGCCAGCTTGGGTAAATCTTTCAGGAAAATCAGAATCAGAATATACTCGCAATTCTCCTTTTAAGCCTTGAGGGGAAGTAATTGTTCCTACTTCTAGTAATTCTGATATTAGTTGCTGGTTGATTGTTAATTTTTCATCGTTCATTTTCTGAAGTGTTTAAACTATTGCTGTTTGATAAATATTTTGAGCGACTTGAGCTAAACGTTTCATAGCTTCGGCTATTTCGGTTTCTGTCGCTGTGAGGCTAATTCTGAAACATTGTTGCTTATGTTGCCAATCTTCTCGTAAACCAGGGAAAAAGCTGCTTCCAGGGACAACAATTACCCCTACCTGTTTTAATTCTTGATAAAATTCCCAATCTGTCATGGGTAAATCCTGAAGCCATAGCCAACCAAAGATTGCTCCTTCTCCCTGATGGAGAAACCAGGGTATATCTTTAGGCATAGAGGCATCAAGAGTGGTTTCTAAAACTTCAATTTTACGTTGATAGTGAGGACGAATAATATTTTCAGCAATATCAGCTAGTTTACCAGAGGCGATCGCTTTAGCTGCGATCGCTTGTCCATAACGAGAGGAATGTATACAAGCATTGGTTTGGAATGATTCTAATACTTGAATTAATTTTGGCTCACCAATAGCAATTCCGATTCTCTCTCCTGGTAAACCTGCTTTGGATAAACTCATACAGTGAAGAATATTATCGCCAAACTGGGGATTCATCTCTGTAAAGTTTAAAGCAGGAAAAGGCGGTGCATAGGCAGAATCAATTAAGACAGGAACATCATAATTAGCAGCCAAAGCAGTAATTTTATAAACTTCTGCATCGGTTAAAACGTTGCCTGTGGGGTTACAAGGACGAGAAAAAATGACACATCCAGTTTGGTCGTTAATTTGCAGTTGATTAAAATCGGGACGATATTTGAAACGATGTTTATTAGAATCGACTTCTAAAAATGGTTTATAAGCGATTAAAGCTTCAGAAGTAAGAGTAACTCCCCCATAGCCTGTATAATCAGGACTTAGAGGCAGGACTATCTGTTTTAGTTCCCCCGATGTCGCGTAGCCACCAAAAGCATTGGCAGCATAAAGATATAGTGCCTGAGAACCACCTGTGATTAAGATATTGCGATCGCTCAAGTTTAAATTATAACGAGTATTAAAATCAAGAGCGATCGCTTCAATTAAAGGAGCATAACCTTGGGACGAACCATAACGACAAACAACTTCTCCGTATTCGTCACTATCTAGCAATTCTTGGGTACAATCGCGCCATAACTGCTCAACTTCGGGCAAAATTACAGGATTACCTGCACTGAGATTAATAAATTCTCTACCTGCATTGTTTCTCAAGGTTTCAATGATATCTTTCATAATTGCTCTCACTCCCGTTAGCTGAGACATCTGAGAACCAAATTGAGAGAGAACAGCATCCATAGTTAATTACCCGAAAATTATGTCAGAAGATAATTGTATCGTTTATAGCAATCTTATTTCATCAATAAACGTTCATTAATGGTTTTCTATTCATGAAATTTTATTGGTATTTAAATTTACTCAGTTTTCCATTCCTGTTCGGGAATCATTGCCGTCACTAAGATATTACGAAGTGTTCCCAGTGGTAAATCTCGTCCTTTATGATAAGGAACAGTGACTTGAATTTCTTGCGTAGTGCTTCACCACTTACGATGACTACCTTTTTGAGAGATTAACTCAAACCCATATCTTCGCAGTAGTCGTTCAACCTCATCGGCTTTCATTCGCCGAATACGAGTCATCCAACTATAACCTCACGGATAATGGCTTCTGGAGATAATTTAATTTCATCAGGTTGAAGATATAAATCTATCGCTTCGCGGATATTGCTGAGTGCTTCTGATTCAGTTTCTCCAGCCGAAGTACAGCCTGGTAGTTCAGGACACCAGACTGCCCATTCACGCGTTTCTTGATCGAGTTCTAAAATAACCCGCCATTTCATAGTTAAATATTTTAAGAATTTAGAGTAAAAACAATTTTATTCTAACTGAATAGAAGCTATCTTGATTATAAGAGAAATGATGCTTTCAAACTATCCGACAGTCTGTTTTTCTGCTAACTTTTTGAGGTTTAATAACTGCTTGCGCATCATGATCATGTCACCCCAAGGTAAGCCCCAGCGCATTAAAGACCAAAAGCTACGCTTGGGATAAATGACTTGCAATTTAACCACCAAGCGACAAGTATTGTTGGTAACTGGAATAATAGCGTAAGTGACTGCAATTTTACCAAAGACTGTCTCTCCACTATCTGAATTGGAAATGTAGCGATCGCATGGAAAATTCCTCTGTCTCTCTTCTGATCTAGAATTCCAAATGTATGCAATATCTAATATCATCAAACTTCCTCTTTTCAGCCCATTTTGACTAACATTATTTTTAGTTTAAATTTGTCTCAGTCCCACTAAATCGGTATTAGTATCTGTGGTATGGGTATTTACAAATTGCTTTAAACCAAACGCCCATCTTCCATATAAACAATGCGATCGGCAATATCTAAAATACGGTTATCGTGAGTAACCAGGAGAATCGTACAACCTCTTTCTTTCGCTAAATGTTGCATCAACTCCACTACATCCCGTCCAGATTTTTTATCCAGTGCAGCAGTCGGTTCATCTGCTAAAACTATTTTAGGATTACTAACTAAAGCACGAGCGATCGCAACTCTTTGTTTTTGTCCTCCTGATAGCTTTTCGGGATAATAATCAACGCGATTTCCTAAACCAACTTTTTCTAAGATCGAGATCGCTTTATCATCTAAATCTTTATCTAACATTTCGTTATGCAATTCTAAAGACATACGCACGTTTTCTTTAGCTGTTAGAAAGGTCATTAAATTATGTGCCTGAAAAATATAACCAATCTGACGACGCAGTTTAGTTAATTGTCGTTTACTGGCATTACAAATTTCCTGTCCTAAAATTTTTAGACTTCCTGACTGTGACGATCTTAATCCACCCATTAAACTTAAAAGTGTGGTTTTTCCAGAACCAGATGGCCCCATCATAATTACAATTTCTCCTGCCTTAATCTCTAAATTAATATCAAATAAGACTTGTTTGCGAAGTGTGCCTTCACCAAAATAATGATTGAGTTGGTCGATATAAATAATCATTTTAATTTGTTAATTGTTGATTGTTAATCGTGCTTTTGTTACTTATTACTCATTACTCGTTACTTATTGCTTAAAATACATCTGCTGGATCTGCCGATCGCAGTTTTTTCATCGCGATCGCACCTGAAACGCTACACATGACTATAGTTAAAATCAAAACGGATATTGCTCTTTCTAACTTCATGGCAATTGGAAGTAAAGTAGCAGAATAAGCAAGTTGATACAGTCCCCAAGAGAGAAGTAATCCAGGTAAATAGCCTAATAAAGCTAAAAGTAAGGCTTCTTGTAGCAACACCCATAACAAATAGCGATCGCTGTAACCCATTGCTTTGAGAGTGGCGTATTGTGGAAGATGCTGGGAAACGTCTGAGTAAAGAATTTGATAGACAATCACGATACCGACGATAAAACCTACAATTACACCTAATCCAAAAATAAAACCTATACCAGTGCCGTTTGCCCAATATTGTTTTTCAATTTCCGCAAATTCTTCGGGAGTTAATACTTTGACATCCTTGGGTAGCATTGCTGCTATTTGAGATTGTACTTGTACAGGATCTACTCCAGGTTTGAAATTAATTAAGCCAACTTCGATGCGATCGCTTTGACGTTGGGAAAAAATTTGTAAAAAGGTTGAATCGCTAGTAATAATATTGCCATCGGCAGCAAAGGACGAACCATTGGTAAATAAACCTTTAACCGCGATCGCTTTACCGTCGATTTCCGTTTCGACACTGCCTTGTTGTTGCAACCAATCTGAAATTGCGCCATATTCAGGACGACTAGCACGATCAAATAATACTTGATTCAGTTGTTTTAAGTTATCTCGGTTTTGGTTAACTTCAGGGAATTTAAACGCAGTTGTCGCAGGATCGATTCCCCAGACTAAAATTGCCCTTTCTTGTCGGGTTTTGGGGTTACGCCATTGTCCAGTAGAAATATATACAGGACTCACTGATTCCACGGCTTGATGTCCTAATGTCTGATAAAGTCTGTCTCTGGAAAAATCTTTGACGGAAAATAGGGTTTGAAACTTGGGATTAATCAGAACTACATCCGCCCGTAAATTTAAATGTGGTTTAATCGCAGCATCGTAAAGCGCGCCTTGAAAACCCATTTGTATGAACATTAAGATATCTGCAAAAGCAATTCCTGCGATCGCTACCATTAGACGCGGTTTTTCTTTCATTACCTGTCGTAATGCTAATGGTGTCCTGCGAAATAGTTTAGAAAACATCACATAATCTCCCAACTTTATAAATCAAACATTCGTTATAAATAAATGACAAAAAAAAGCATAATCATTCATTATTTTGTAGGGGCGGTTCGCGAACCGCCCCTACGTTGATTGCCGTTTGCACCTGTAAATTAGTCAAACCAGAAACCCGTTTACTATCTTCTGGATTGAGACGAATTTTTACCTCAACTACACGGCGATCAAGGTTTTCTCCTGGCTGGTTACTAAAAACATTCTGTCTGCTAACCTGTAAACCAACCTGATAAACTTTGCCCCTTACTATCCCGTTAAAAGCTTGACCAGTAATTTCTGCTGGTTGTCCCAATTTGACTTTGGGAATATCACTCTGATAAACTTCAGCTATGGCTATCATGCGCTCTGTTTGTGCCAATTCGACAATTCCCTCTTCACCAATCTTTTCCCCTGATCGCGTCTGAATTGTGATAATCTGGCTATCTATGGGCGCACGGACATAAGCTTGTGACAAGTCAGTTTTTGCTTTATTTAAAGCAGCGATCGCGCTATTTACTTCAGTTTGGGCTGCATTAACATCGACTGGACGAACTTCAGAGATTCGATCTAAATTCGCTTTCGCTTCTGCTAACTGTGCATTAAGAGTACTATTAGTGCGATCTTGTGTTGCTTGGGCTTCGTTTAATTGTTCCTGTGCGGTTTCTAAAGCCAGACGTTTGCTATCTAAAGTTGAAATGGCGATCGCACCTTCTCGATATAGTTGCTGGTGACGATTATATTCACTACGGGCATTATTTACTTGCGCTTGTAAACGAGCGATCGTGGCATCTTGAGTTTTAATTTCGCCAATTAATTCAGCTTCTAAGCGAGAAATCTGTTCTCTTTGGGCTTGAATTTCTCCCAATTTAGCACCAGCTTTGACTTGAGCTAGTTTAGCCTCAGAAACTCTCACTTGTTCTTGTGCTTGTTGCACGGCATCTTGCAAAGGATCTCTGGAATCGAGAATAGCAATAACTTCTCCTGCTTGAACGCGATCACCTTCTTCGACTAATAATTTAGCAATGCGATCGCCATCTAATGCTAAAGGTGCAGATAATTTAATTACTTCGGCTTCTGGTTCAAGTCTTCCTAATGCAGTTACCTTTGGTGCAACTGGTTTAGTTTGTACTAAATCAGGTGTGGGAGTTTGACTAACTTGTCCGTATTGAGAAATGCCGTAGATTACAATTCCACCAGTAATTGCAGTAGCGGTAATTATCGAACCGATTAACCATTTATTTTTAGGTTTAATAAATAATTTGAAAGTCATATAACAGTCCTATTTCAGTTGTGAATTAATTTATAAGGGTAGGCAAGAGGCAATAGGTAATAGGCAAAAGAAATTTTTATGAGTCCTTTAAAATTGCTATATTTCCTCAATTAACAATTAACAAAAATTTATTTTTTCTCTAAATAAGCAGTAATCATTTTTCCCAATAAAGTGCATTGTTCAGTAATAGATATTCGTTCACATTTCCAGAGTCTTTCCAAAATCAACCCATCGAAAAAGGTATAAATAAACAAAGCTAATTCTGGATCTTCAACACCTAAAAGTTCATAGATTGCTGCTTGATAGCGATCGCTTGCTCTTTCAATTGTTTCGCTAGGATAATTTTCTTTGTCATCTTGATGTTTATAGAAATCAATCATCAGATGAGTCCAATTAATAAAATAATCTTCATTTTGAATTATATATTCACCTAATGCTTCCATTCTTTCTTGTATACTTTGTTTTCCTTCAAAAATTGCTAATCCCATAATTACATCACGTTCTGCCATTTGTTCTATTAATTGCTCGAACAACTCTTTTTTATTGGGAAAATAGTGATACAAAGTACCTGTGGAAACTCCTAAACCTTGAGCAATTTGGCGCATCGTAATCGAACCGTAACCTTTGGCAGCAAAAAGGTCGAAGCACTTACTCAGTAGTTCTTGGCGATACAGTTTGTGGTCAACAATTTTAGGCACTTTTATTTATACCGAACATTCGTTATAAAATAATATAACTGTTTAGCTAGTTATTGTGTCAAGCAATTGATGAGGGTAGTGGTCTCTTGATTTTTAATTGATGGGTAAAAGAATCGTACAACCTCTATTGCGATCGCTTGCTAGTGTTATCAGTACAATTAAAGTTTCCACTGGCTATGTGCTAGACCTATCCGCTCAAATTTTGTTTGAGGGCGATGTAACGGTCACAGTATAATTACTTTGGGCAATTATTTGACCCCGTTTAATGGTGATTCGATTTAGAGGGGCTGTACCGATCGCACTGGAAACGGAATCTGTCTCTAATAAAACTAAATCTGCAACCTTACCCACTTCAATTCCATAATCAGGAATCCCGATCGCTTCGGCTGCTTTTGAGGTTGCCATCTCTAAACAAAGTTGATGGCTGGCTGTTGTGCCTAACTGCAAGACTTGGGCAAGCAAAGTACAAATTTTTAATAGATCTCCATCGCCAAAAGGGGTAAATAAATTCTGGACGTTGTTGGTTGCTATTGCTACTTTTACTCCCAACTCTGCTAGTTGATCAATCGGTGCAACTCCCCGTCGAACATTGTGGGTATCTTGGCGTGCCATCATGTACAGATCTGTGGCAGGTAAAGCTAAAATAGCAATACCCGCTTCTTTGAGAGCAGGAATCAAAGCAGTTAATTCTGTTGGGGTTAATCCTGCCAGCTTGGTCATGTGTCCCAAACAGACTCGATGTTGCCAGTTACGCTTCAGTGTTTCTTCAATAACTACAGGTAGTAACAACGGCGCATCATCATCAATAAAATCCAGATGAAAATCAACATCACAGTTAAATTCTTCGGCAAGATCAAAAACCAAGCGAATATTCTCTTTTGGCTGTGGATCAACATAGGGGGCAGAGCCAATTACATCCCCACCCATCTCCATCGCTTTTCTTAGTAAATCTATTGTACCTGGTTGATTGGTAATTCCTTCTTGGGCAAATACTGCTAATTGTAAAGTAATACCCCAAGCATATTTTTGTTTAAGAGATCCTAAAGCTTCCATTGATTTAAGCTGAAGCATCGGATCGACTTCCAGATGCGTCCGCATTGCCGTCGTACCAAAGCCGATCGCCCTTTTCAGAATTGTTTCTGCCCTAGTCTGAATATCGGCGAGCGTGTACTCTTTTTTAGCTTGCAAGGTTTGGCGGAGTGCTTCCCTGAAAGTCCCTGTCACAGAAGGATAACGAGCTAGTAATAAGGCTTTATCAAGGTGAATGTGGGGATCTACTAACCCTGGAATCAGCAATTTTCCCTGAGCATCAAGGGTTTGCTGAGTTTCGGTAGTACTATACCCCGCAGCAGCAATTTCCGTTATGTAACCATCTGCGATCGCTACGTCCCACTGACCTGTTTGACCTGCTAAAGTAACTTTGGTAATTTTAAGACTCATATTAGTTGTATAGTATACGACATTAATAATTTTCAACAAGCTTTGAGCTTACAGAATACAGCCTATAATTTATGGCGATAATTTATGAACAACATTTCAAAATCCTAGTGCCTAGTGCCTAAAACCGATTGACTCTAAACATAGTTTTTTAACTTGTCACAGTTGATCAATATTTATAAGGAGCAAGTGGAAATGAATAGTAAAAATAACAACTTTAATAGACGTAAATTACTTAAAGGAGTCAGCTACTTCGCTACAGGTATAGCTATCTCTCAACTGGCTAGTTGTGCTGCGGATAATCAAGCTGCTAATAATAATAAAAATGAAACTGCGGAAACTAATTCTGCTCCCACAGGCAAAGAAGTTAAAGCAACCCAAGAGCCGATTAAAATTGGCTTAGTAGCTGCGCTGACAGGCGAATCAGCCCTCTCAGGAGAGGCAATTACCAGAGGTTTAACTATTGCTATTGATGAGGTAAACGCAGCAGGGGGAGTATTAAACGGTAGACCTTTAAAATTAATTAGCCGTGATGATGAATCTAATCCAGCTAAAGGAGTTGCTGCTGCTAGGGAATTAATCGAGCAAGAGAAAGTAGCAGTAGTATTTGGAGGACTAGACTCGCCTGTATCTTTGGCAATGTTACCTGTCTTTCACGAATTAGAAACCCCTTATATGGGAGTTTGGGCAGCAGCTACAAACATTACCCGTAATGATTTTGAACCTAATTATGCTTTCCGCGTTTCGGCGAATGATAATTTAGTCGATAAATTCTTATTGCAACACGCCAAAGATAAATACAAAGTCAGTAAAGTTGGCTTAATTTTAATTAATAATCCTTGGGGAGAATCCAATCAAAAAGGATTTGAAGAATGGGCAAAAAAATTCAATATTCAAATTGCAGGAATTGAAAAATTTAATGAAGAAGATACCGATGTTACTGCCCAGCTTACAAGATTAAAAAACTCTGGTGCTGAAGCCTTAATGTTAGTTGCCAATGCTGCCCCTGCTGCTCAAGTAATGCGATCGCTTACCCGTATTAATTGGGATATACCGATTGTTTCTCACTGGGGTATATCTGGCGGACGTTTTACAGAATTAGCAGGAGATGTTGCTCGTAAAGTTGAGTTTGTCCAAACTTATAGTTTCTTTGATACTCAATCAGATGTAGGTCAGAAAGTGCTTCAAAAATTAAATAATAAATATCAGCTAAAAGAACCAAGTGAAATTCTTGCCCCTGTTGGTATAGCCAATGCTTACGATGCTCTGATGTTAACTTCTAAAGCGATCAATCAAGCTAAATCCACCGAAGGAGCGCAATTACGAGAAGCTTTGATAAATCTGCCTCAATATAAAGGTTTGATTAAAACTTACGAACAGCCTTTTAAAGCCGATAATCATGATGCTTTAAACGAAAATGATTATATTATGGTGCGTTGGGAAGGAGATAAAATTGTCCCCGTTGAGAATAAGAGCTAGTACTGCCACGGGTCAGTCAGAAGTCCAGGGCAAGCGCAAGAAAAATTTTGTCAAAATATGCTGTAACGAAAAACGACAATTACACCAAATCTGATTGTCATTAATATGAGGTGATTATCAATATTGTTGATAATAATATCTCTTTATTGATTCTTGCGCTTACCCTGGTCAGAAGTCACTTCATTGAGCATTCACCATTTATATAATTTTAAGGATTGATCTGCGTTAGTTAAGGTAGAAATAAAAGTAGTGCAGCTTAAACCCAAGTATGATGCCAAATTTCTGGCTCATATACCAATAAAGGAGGCACAAACTATGATTGATGCGAACGAAGTTCTCAAAGCAATGTGTGAAAAGTATCAGGCAGCCGTTAATGCCAACGATTCAGCAGCCTATCGTCAGCTATTCGCCCCAGACGCGATTCGGATTCCACCAGGGTCAGAACCTGAACGCGGAGTGGATGAGATTTCAAAGAGCGAACAGAATGACTATGATGTCGCGAAATGGACTGTCCAATTAATCCCCCTTGATGCTTTACAAATCGACGAGCAATGGGTATATGGAATTGCGCGAGGCAATGTGAACACTGTCGCCTACTCTGATGGGGCGACAAAATCATTCAAAACCACAAAGACCTGGCTTTTTCATAGAGAAGACTCAGGTGAATGGTCGATCAAGAGACAGATGTGGAATCTAAAGTGAGTTTCTTCTGAAACCATACTTTAAGAGCGATCACACTACCCGAATACAGTTAATTTTTTATAAATTTGGTAGATTTTTCACATTTAAATTGGGATTTGAGATTAAAAGCAAAACCACCTACCAAAATAGTTAATACTCCCGTAATCCACAAGGGAGTTTTGTAATCTAAGCTGACCAGTAAACCTGAGATTACAGGGCCGATCGCATTAGCCATACTTAAGAAAGAAGAATTAATTCCTAAAACTTCTCCTTGTTCTTGGATTTCAGAATTAAGGGACAAGGTGGTATCTATTAAGGGCATGGGGAAAGCATTTACTAAGCCAAAAATCACTAAAATAATTACAAACGCGCCATAAGTAGGAAAAGTAGGCATCAGCAAAAAGGTTATACCTCGCACAGCCATCGAAACCGCAATAATATCCATGAGATTAAATCTTTTGCTTAAAGGCTCTAAGGCAAATATCTGAGAAATAAATCCCAACATGCCCACAAGAGCAAACATGATGGCTAGCTGTTGCTCGCTTTGGTTTAACACCTTGAGGAAAAAAGGCTGAAAGGCAAAGGTAAAAATTGTAAAGGTACTACCACTCAAAAAAGTTAGAACAAATAAACTACCCAATCTAGGTCTGGTGGCAGACTTAGCAATCTTACCAAAGGCAAAATCATCCCAGCTTAAGTGGAAGTCTCGTTGTTGAGAAGTGGTTTCAGGCAAGAAAAATAAAGTCAATAAACTGGCAAAAGCTGCGATCGCTGCACTGACTAAAAAACTCATTCCTAAAGGCGAAATACCAGGTAAAGTTGGTAATTCCTGAGCAAGATAGCTTAAAACTGGCCCAATTACAAACCCTAAGCGAAAAATTGCTCCAAAAATGCCAAAAGCCTTGGGACGCTGGGCAGGAGTCGTGATGTCGCTAATTACCGCACTGGCAACGGAAGTATTTCCCCCAGTTAATCCATCTAAAATACGGGCAGCATATAATAGCCAAGCAACCCCAGCTACACTAGCTAGTAAATTAGCTACCATTGTCCCTGCTAAACTAAAAACCAAAATGTACTTACGTCCCAGACGATCTGACAGTTTACCTAATACTGGAGTACCAAAAAACTGTGACAAAGCAAAAGCTGTAGTTAGTAAACTTGCCTGGAAATCGTTTAGCCCAAACTGTTGAGCATAGGGATAAAGCAGAGGAATGATAATAGTGAAGCTAATGGAGTTGATGAAAGCAATTAAAGCAATCAACCAAAATAAAGGCGGTAAATCAAATTGTTTTCGCCACTTGAAACTTTGCATAAATTAAGTTTTGTTAACCAGTTTTCAAGTATATCTTGATAATTCCCCCAACAAAACTATCGCTGGTTTCATACAAATAACCCTAGCTGGATGAAATTTTAGCTTAATAAAAGTTAAAATTAGCCCTATAGTAAAAGAGTAGCGCGTTAGAGAGTGAATTTACTGTGTCTCGTTTGACCTCAATTATTTTCGGCATTCTGATTATCCTAGCTAGTAGTGTAATTGTTTCTACTTCAGCCTTAGCAGCTATTGGTCTTGATAATGGGCAGCTAGCAGCTTGTCCTAGTTCTCCCAATTGTGTTGTTAGCCAAGCTGGTGATGCAGATCATGCCATTGAGCCTATTATCTATCAAAGCGATCGCGCTACTGCTAAAGAAACTTTATTAAAAGTACTTGCTGTTATTCCTCGTACGGCAGTGATTGAACAGACAGATAACTATATTCGTAGTGAAGCTACCAGTCGAATCTTCAAATTTGTTGATGATGTTGAGTTTTATTTTCCTGAAAACGAACAAGTTATTCATGTAAGATCGGCTTCAAGAGTAGGAGAATCTGATTTAGGAGTTAATCGCCGACGCATTGAACAAATTCGTCTAGCAATGCAAGATTTGGGCGTTTGAAATCAGTCATCAGTCATCAGTCATCAGTCATCAGTCATCAATGAAAACATCTATCCCATCCAGTCAACAAATTGCTAGGATTAATAGGCTTCGTCGTCTTAGTCGGCTGCTGGATAATGCAATTGGGATACCTGGAACAAAGTTTCGCTTTGGGCTAGATCCGATTTTAGGTTTATTGCCTGGGGGTGGAGATACACTCACAGGCGGATTATCCGCTTATATTGTCGTAGAGGCTGCCAGAATGGGTTTACCTCGCGAAATTTTATGGCAAATGGTAGTTAATATAATCTTAGATTCCTTAGCAGGAACAATTCCCGTTATTGGCGATTTATTTGATGTCGGTTGGAAATCCAATGTACGCAATATTGCCTTACTAGAGAAACATCTAGAGGTAGCTGAATCTCATAAAAGCGATCGCCTGTTCATTTTTGGTTTAATTCTGTTACTAACACTAATTATTTTAGGATTTGCAGCCATTACACTTTTTACAATTAGTTGGCTATTTAGCTTACTGTCTCAGTAAATTTTTTTCTTTTAGGGCGCAAGCCTTGCGCCTCTACTGACTTTTGACTTTTGACTTTAAACTTACCCAAGACATGGATTTAACTGCTGCTTTACCAACATTTATTGTCACCCTCCGAGAAGGATTTGAAGCTGCCTTGGTTGTTGGTATTGTGATGGCTTGTCTTAAGAAAGCAGAACAAACACAACTATATCGCTGGGTTTATTTGGGTATTGGTGGGGGAATTATTGCTAGTATTGCCGTTGGCTTTCTCTTGGCAAGAGCGATCGCTGGAGTCGAGACGGCGGGGGGAATTTATGCACCTGTGGTTAAACAGCTATTACAAGGAATATTTGGGATAGTGGCGATCGCTATGCTCAGTTGGATGTTGCTTTGGATGACTAAACAGGCAAAATCTCTTAAAGGGGAAGTGGAAGGGGCAATTAGTTCAGCATTGGATAACGATAATGCAGGGAAAGCTGTATTTGTGCTAATTTTTATTGCTGTGGTACGAGAAGGCTTTGAAACCGTACTCTTTATCTTGGCAAAATTTCAGCAAGATTGGACTCTTCCTGCCTTGGGTGCGATCGCTGGTTTAACTCTCGCTGCCATTATGGGAGTAGCATTATTTTCTCTAGGAGTTCGGATTAATATTCGCCTTTTCTTTCAGGTAATGGGCATATTTTTATTACTAATTGTCGGTGGTTTAGTTATGGGTGCGCTTCAGCATTTTGATACTGCCCTTGCTTTACTTGCCCAACTATCAAGCAATAATTGGTGTATTTTTGATAGTGGTGCGTGTATCTTGGGTACTCAGATCTGGGATGGATCTAGTATATTACCCGACAAAAAATTCCCTGGTATTGTTCTCAAGGCTCTCTTTGGGTATCGACAGACTTTATATCTGGGACAAGTTATTGCTTATCTAGCTTTCTTGAGCATTATTGGCATAGCCTATTTCCAAAGTTTAACAGGCTTCGCCCTTAAGGCAGAGGGCAGAAAGTTAGGTAGTAGGTAGTAGGGGCGCAAGGCTTGCGCCCTGCAATCAACAATCAACAATCAACAATCAACAATCAACAACTTGTTTGAGAGTATCGACAAAATTAGGATAAGAAATAGATGCAGCTTCAGCACGTAAAATAGTTGTTTTACCAGTAGCTCGCACAGCAGCGATCGCCAGACTCATTGCAATGCGATGATCGGTAAAACTATCTACCTCCGCTCCCTGAAGTTGTTGACCACCAGTAATTTCGAGTCCATCGGTTAGTTCAGCAATATTTGCCCCCATTTTGCCCAATTCCGTTGCCATAACAGCCAAGCGATCGCTTTCTTTAACTCTTAATTCGGCTGCATCTTTAATTACTGTTGTCCCTTTAGCAAAAGCAGCAGCTACTGCTAGCACAGGTATTTCATCAATTAAACGCGGAATTAAATCTCCTGCAATTTCACAAGCCTGGAGTTGACTATATTTAACTCTTAAATCTGCTACAGGCTCACCAGCAACAACTCGCTCATTTTCTCTAGTAATATCTGCCTCCATCATCTCTAGTGCGTCTAATACACCAGTACGAGTAGGATTTATGCCAACATTAGTAATTAATAAATCTGAGCCAGGTACTATTGCCCCAGCTACCAGCCAAAAAGCAGCAGAGCTAACATCCCCAGGTACAATAACTTTTTGTCCTTTGAGGGTAGGTTGTCCTGTCAGTGTGACGCTATGAGTATCAGGATCGACTGCCAAATTTGCCCCAAAAGCCTGAAGCATCCTTTCACTATGATCTCGAGATAAAGCAGGTTCAGTAACCGTAGTTTGACCATCTACCATCAAACCAGCCAGTAAAATACAAGATTTCACTTGTGCCGAGGCAATAGGAGATTGATAATGAATTGGTTGTAACTTTTGTCCTTTGACAGCTAAGGGTGCAAGAGAATTACCTTTTCTACCCCAAATTTTAGCTCCCATTTGTTCTAAAGGTTTGATTACCCGTGACATAGGACGCGATCGCAGGGAATGATCACCTGTTACTGTAAATAAGCGATCGGGATGGGAAGCTAATAATCCTAACATTAAGCGGATAGTAGTACCTGAATTACCAGCATCTAAAACATCTTCTGGCTCTTGTAGATTACCTAACCCAATCCCCTGGACTATTACTCGCTTTGAGTTTAATTCCGAAATTTCTGCTCCCATTGCCCGAAAACAGGCTGCTGTACTGCGAGGATCTTCTCCTAATAACAAGCCCTCGATAATTGTTTCTCCTTCAGCGATCGCTCCTAACATCAAAGCACGGTGAGAAATTGATTTATCTCCTGGGATGGTAATGTTTCCCTTGACTGTAAACCCAGTAGTGCTGGGTTCAATGATTAATTTCTGGGAGTTGTTAATACTATCTTGAAGGCTGACAATTGCAGAAGACATAGGACAGTAGGGCAATGATTTTCGTAGCCAATCTTATCAAAATTTCTAGTTAAAAGCTAAAAGCTAAAATTTGAAATATGGTCAAAAACTAGATTTTTAGTCCTATTTAAGAGATTTTAAGCTAATATACATTATCTTTTATAAAAGAAGAAGGACTTGAACTTTAAGCCAAGAAATGAATTTTTTGGTTGATTATAGTCAAAATGAATTTTTTGAATCAAAATTTACTTAGTATTTGGGTCAAATTAAATATAAAATGAAAAACGTTTTAAGCTACCGATGCACTTAAGCATTTAAATTGTCCAAATTATTATGTCTTCTGAGTTCTGACTCCTGATTTGCGAAGCTTATCCTTTAGGACTTCTGACTCCTAAGCCTCACCAAAAACTTTCTCAGCAACCCGAATCTATGCCTTTTTTCTCGCCAGATGCACAATTAACCACAGTTGCCAATCAAATTTTACAAGCTACCAGAGAAAATTTTCCCACATTAACTAGAGACAAAATTGCTTTAACCTGGATTGTCTATGAAGAACCAGTCATAGTTAATACAGGTGGAGCTTTATCGGCTGGTGAATTTTGGCAATATCCAGTTAAAGGCTTTAGTTACAGAGGAGTCGAAAGGATTTATCCAGCTAGCATTGTTAAGCTTTTTTATTTGGTGGCAATTGAAGAATGGTTACAAGGAGGAATGGTAGCGGAGTCTTGGGAGCTAAATCGAGCGATACGAGATATGATTGTCGAATCGAGTAATGATGCTACCAGTTTAATTGTCGATGTCTTAACTGGAACTACTAGTGGCCCTGAATTACCAGCCAAACCCTTCGAGACTTGGCAGAATCAGCGCAATATAGTTAATCGCTATTTTCGCTCTTTAGGATGGGAAGAATTAGAAAGTATTAATGTTAATCAAAAAACTTGGTGCGATGGTGCTTATGGTCGGGAAAGAGCATTTTTAGGCGAATTGATGGAAAATCGCAATATGTTAACTACCGATGCTGTAGCTCGATTATTACACAGTATTGTTGGAGGTGTGGCTGTATCCTCAGAGCGATCGCAACAAATGCTGCAATTACTTAAACGCAGTCTTAATCCTGCGGATTGGATTGTTAGTGAGGAGGAAAATCAAATTACAGGTTTTTTAGGCGAAAGTTTACCATCAAATGCCCAAATTTGGTCTAAAGCTGGTTGGATGAGCCGAGTACGTCATGACGCAGCCTATATTGAAATTCCTAACTTACCACCTTATTTATTGACTGTTTTTACTGAAGGTAAGGAAAATGCCCAGAATAAAAATATTTTACCATTTATTTCGCAATCTATTTTAGAAGCACTAATGAATTTAAAATTGCGCAGCAGTTAAACTTCTAACTCTGATGATGGTTATCTGAAACAATATTCTCAAGCTGCTTTTGCTTATCAACAGGCACTTAAAATCAATCCTGCTCAACCGACTGCTTGGTATAACCAAGGTAACGCCTACAAACATCTGGGTCAATATAATAAAGCGATCGCTGCTTATGAAGAAGCTATTAGCCTAAAATCTGATTTTTATGCTGCTTACTATCAATTAGCAAATGTCTTAGAAACAACAGGTAATCTTGAACGGGCGATTACTACCTATCAAGCAGTTACAGATCTTGAACCTCAATATCATCAAGCATGGTATGCTCAAGCTAGTTTATTAAATAAACTAAAACGATATGATGAGGCGATTACTGCCTATCAGCACCTATTAGAACTTCAACCTCAACAATATCAAGCTTGGTATAACCTAGGTAATATCAATCTAGAGTTAAAAAACTACGATAAAGCGATCGCTGCCTATGAAAAAGCCATTGCTCTAAAACCTGATTATTATCTTGCCTGGAATAATCGTGGTGCTGCATTAGAAGGATTACAAAAAACTAGTGAAGCATTAAAATCCTATAGCCAAGCTTTACAAGTCAATCCTAACTATGATAAAGCTCTAAATAACCATATACGTTTATTGATATCAGTTACCAGTCAACAGTAATTAGTAAATAAAATGACTGCTATTCCTAAAATTGGAGAAACTGCGCCCAATTTCGCTGCCAAAGATCAGCATGGTAAGACCGTCAGTTTAACAGACAAAAGCGATTGCGCTGCGCGCGCATTACTCAAAGCTGATCGCTGGTTGGTATTGTATTTTTTTCCGAAAGATAATACGCCTGGCTGCACTACTGAGGCGAAAGATTTTAGTGAATACGAAAAGCAATTTCAGGAATTAGGTGCAGATGTTATTGGTGTAAGTCCAGACTCGGAAAAATCTCACTGTAAGTTTATCGACAAACACAATCTGTCTATTCAGCTACTAAGCGATCCAGAACATCAAGTGATTGAAGCTTATGGTGCGTGGCGGTTAAAGAAATTTATGGGTAAAGAGTATATGGGGGTAGTGCGATCAACTTTTTTAATTGCTCCTGATGGTAAAATTGCTCAAGTTTGGGATCAAGTTCGAGTAAAAGGTCACGTAGAGAAAGTCCTACAACAATTACAAAAACAAGTAAGTTAAACTATTTTCTGCCAGATATCTTTGTTAAATTCTTCGAGAGATTTCAAAATAACATCAGCGATCGCAAATTTAGGATTATGATATTCTAAAGATTCGGGTATAGCAATGCACCTCATTTGGGCAGCTTTGGCTGCTAATACGCCATTTAAAGAATCTTCTAGAGCCAGACATTCTTGAGGAAGAACATTTAATTTACTAGCAGTGGTGAGATAAACTCCAGGATGCGGTTTACCCAAAAGTTCTGATTCTGCGGAATAAATCTGTGTAAATGTATCGGTTAAATTAAGTCTTTGTAATGCAGCCTGAATAATTATAGTTGCTGAAGAAGAAGCCAAGGCAATTTTGACCTGTTTTTGTTGCACAAAAGTAATAGCCTCTTTTACTCCTGGGAGTGATTCACCTTTAAGATGAATCAATTCAATAACTTTGGCAACAATTAAATTTTCAACTTCGAGCAGAGACAGATTTGTCCAAGGATACCTTTGATACCAATAGTCAACTACCTCATCGATTCTTAAGCCTTTTGTTTGCAGACATAGTTCAGGAGTAAGCGCGATATTGACTTGCTTGAAAATTAGTATTTCTGCTTCCTGCCATAGAGGTTCAGAATCTATCAACAAGCCATCCATGTCGAAAATTACTGCTTTAATCACTGTGTTGATTAATTGTTAATTGTTGATTGTCGATTGTCGTTAAGCTACTCCATCTATACTTATTACTCATTACTTATTACTTATTACTTATTACTTATTACTTGAGCAAATGTTAAATTAACCGATGCACCGAGTATTTATTCTACACCCAACTTCTCTTTAATTTCTGCTTCCGAGGCTCGAAAACCAACCAATACTGCTTGATTATCTTTTACAAATAATGGTCTTTTAAGTAACATCGCATCTTCGGCAAAAGCTTTAATCCATTGTTGATCTGTCCAAGTTTTTTTCTCATCCCCTAAGTCGCGATAAGATTTACCTGAAGTGTTGCGCATCGCTTTATTACCCAAAGCCTTAACCCAGTCTTTGATCATGGCTGTATTGGGAGGATTATCTTTGGTATTGATAAATTGATAATCAACGTTATGGTCTTGTAACCATTTAACCGCTTTTTTACAAGTGCCACAATTGGGTATTCCGTAAACCTTGATTGACATAAATTCTGATAAAAAAGAATATTTGGGTACATTTGAAAGCTAAAACTGCTAATCATTAATTATTGCATAATGTTAATTTTATTTGACTCTACAGCCAACTAGAGAGTTTAGCATGGGTTTTTCGTTGTCGCTATTAGCTTCTTTGAAGTTAATGGATATTGATGCTTTTGCCGAAAGTTTTGCTAAATACGATTTAATTACTAAAAAAATTAAACCCTATGCTAAAGTCTATCCTTTTGCTGAACTAGCGATCGCGTTAGGTTTTCTGTCTGGTATTGCACCTCTAGCAACGGGAATAACTTCTTTATTTATTGGTATTAGTGGAGCAATTTCGGTCTTTAAAGCAGTATACATTGATAAGTTAGCTCTCAATTGTGCTTGTGTTGGTGGTAACTCGAAAGCACCTTTGGGAATTGTGAGTTTTACTGAAAATGCCATCATGGCAGTTATGGGTGCAGTATTAATTTTTTCTGCTACTACGCCAGAAACTACAGCAGGTAAGTTACAGGAAGTTAGACCTAATTCTAATTCGGTAGTTCAAATACAGGAATTAAACAGGTTTAAGAACGAAAATACTAACCATTAAGTACCTAAACAAAACGGATTCTTCCTTCTTCCCTATGAAAATAGCTCATGTTCACGAATTAAATAGGATAGTTAGGTTGTGATTTCTTTGCTAAACTCTGCAAAGCGTCGTTTGTTACTCGACAGATACGCCAGTCAGGTAGTACCTTTGCTCCCATACTTTCATAAAAAGCGATCGCACTTTCGTTCCAATCTAAAACACTCCACTCTAACCTTCCTGCACCCCGTTTAATCGCCAACTGACCAAGATAAGCTAACATAGCTTTAGCAATGCCTTGACGGCGATATTCTGGCAGTACAAATAAATCTTCGAGATAAATACCTGGTTTAGTTAAAAAAGTCGAATAATTGGGGAAAAATAGCGCAAAACCTACCAGTTTTTCTGACCATTCAGCCACAATAGCTTCCGCAACCACTTGAGTGCCAAATAAATGCGCTTGCAAATCCTCAACTGTGCCAGTAACTTGATGGCTTAATTGCTCATATTCTGCCAAGGCTTGAATTAAATTAAAAATTGATGGTACATCTTCGGCGATCGCGCTTCGGATTTGAAATTGTAAAGTCATTGATTTTAGATGCTATGGGTGATAGTTAAGACAAAAATTCGGACTTAATGCTTTAAAATACTTGTTTAGGTCTTGAATAAAATTAACTGTCAATTATCAATTATTAATTATCCATTGACAAAAAGAGCTTAAGGCTTTGATTCAAACTAAGATCATCCTCTTAAAAAAAATTTAACGACAAAATAGGAGCAATCAACATGAGTGCAGAAAGTATGCTGTTTAATGGGGCAATTTTATGTATTACTTTAATTTTGGGTGGACTTAGTTTAGGTTTTCTCATTCTCAAGATCCAAGGTGGAGAAGAATAGTTAATAAATAAGTACCAATCTTAATTGGTAGAGGCGATCGCATTCAATCAGAGCGATCGCTTTTTTATCGTTGAATTATCGATTAAAATCTTCTGACCTCTGACCTCTGACCTCTGACCTCTGACCTCTGACTTCTGACCTCTGACTTCTGACCTCTGACTTCATAATATGTTAGCTCCTTGGCGATCGCTATTATCGGCTGCTTTACATCGTAATCGTTCTCAACCCCATGCTCGTTATTTCCAGTTAGCGACTGTGACACCAGCAGGTTATCCTGCCAATCGTACTGTAGTTTTTCGTGGTTTTTTAGATGAGCAACAAAATGCTCTGAAAATTATTACCGATCTTCGCAGTCAAAAAATTCAGGATCTAGAACATCAGGAAATAGCAGAAATTTGTTGGTATTTTACGAAAACACGGGAACAGTTTCGGATTCGGGGCAAATTACAATTAGTTACTGCCGAAGAAACCGAGCCACAGCTTCAGTTAGCCCGTCAATCTACTTGGGAAAATCTTTCAGATGCTTCGCGATCGCAATTTACTTGGTTAGATCCAGGACAACCCCTAATATCAGGTTCGTTTAAACAGTTAAATGTTATGGCTGACGGGGAGACTGAGAGACGGGGAGACGGGCAGAACTTTTATTTAAAGTTATCAGACGAACTTGATATAAAGGAAGATACTTCATTTGTAACTTCATCTCCTGATCCCAATAAGCCCTTGCCTAATTTTGGTTTATTATTACTGATTCCTAATCAAATCGATCATCTACAACTACGAGGCGAACCACAACAACGTTGTCTGTATACTTTACAATCAGATCAAACTTGGTCAATTCAACCTATTAATCCCTGAAACGACGTTGCTGATTTGAGTAACAGTAGGGTGGGCAACAGTCAGATTTACCTTACATAGTATACTTAACAATACTTTTGCCCACCTTACAAGGTATAAACTGAAAATGAAAAAAAAGATTGGCACATTAGGAGAACAACTTGTAGGGCGATGGTTGCAAATACAAAATTACACTCTTTTACAACAAAATTGGCGTTGTCGCTGGGGAGAAATTGATTTAATTGTCCAAGAAGCAACTACAGGGGCGATCGCTTTTGTGGAAGTCAAAACCCGTAGTCGTCAAAATTGGGACGAAAATGGCTTGTTAGCAATTAATTCAGTCAAACAACATAAACTATGGCAGACAGCATCTTTATTTCTAGCTCAATATCCCCAATTAGCAGAATTACCTTGTCGTTTTGATGTCGCCTTGGTTAGTTATCACCCACTAAAAAATCCTTTAATTAACCCTGTTGAAAATCTTCACCAATCACAATTGACTATTGGACAACCAGTTACCTTGGCTAATTATCAGTTCACTCTGGAAAACTATCTAGAATCAGCTTTTGATTAATCCTGTTTGTTTGCTTTTGGTACTTATGGGCAGGTTATAGTAGTGACAAAACTATTTTTAAAGCTTCATCAATTTGAGCCATATCAGTAGAAGTTAGAATCCCAAATTTTTTATTGAGTCTTGATTTAGCGATCGCTCGAATCTGCTCACACTTGATTATACTATCTACTCTCAAACCATTAGTCTTGTTAGCTTTAACTAAATGATGACTCGGATATAATTTTTTTCCTTGTTTGTATTTAGTGATTGGCACGATTACAATAACAGGGCTGTTAAGGTTAATACCGTCTCGACTAACTATTAGTACAGGTCTATTACCAGATTGTTCTGAATCTACAGTTGGATCTAGATTAGCTTGATAGATTGCTCCTCGAATCATTCATCATCACCAATCTTAAAAGCTTCGCGATCAACATGAGTAAATTCACTTTCTATTGCTAAAGCTTCGGTTATGTAATCAGAGTCATTAGCCATTTGAGCAAACTGAGCATCTATTTGAATATCTAGCATCTGTTTAACTTTAGTTTCTAGTGCTTCAACTATGAACTGATTGCGAGTTTTTATATTTCCCATAGCAACCAGACTATCGACTTGAGCGACTAATGAATCAGGAATAGTAATTGTAGTTCGCATTGATATCAAAGTTATTATCAAAATTGATATTTAATATTATACCAACTATAGTCATACAAAATGTTAGTTAGTACAGTGAAGATGATGAGATCGGAAGTAGGAAGTAGGAAATAGGAAATAGGAAGTAGTTGAAAACTTTTGACTTTTGACTTAAAAGCTAAGTGTTAGTTTTTCCACTCAAACGGGCATTATAAAAAAGTAATACCCAGAGTTGTATCAGTTGGATGTCTAATCAGGAAATAGCAGGGATTTTGCAGCAGCAGAACTCTCTCTTAAACCGAGTCGAAGTAGTATTAACGGAAAATCAACAACTGAGAATAGAATTATTAGAAATAGCTGAACGAGAAGAGCGATTTCGTCAAATTGCGGAAAATGTTCGTGAGGTTTTTTTTGTCATTTCAGCTAAGACAGACGAGATACTTTACATTAGCCCTACCTATGAAACAGTTTGGGGGCGTAGTTGCCAGAGTTTATATGAAGATCCTCAGTCTTGGTTATTTGCAATCCATCCCGAAGATTCTTATAAAGCGATCGCCACTATTGAAACTCAATTTAGAACAGGGGATGATTTTGAAGAGGAATATCGCATTATTAGACCAGATCAATCTATTTGCTGGGTAAGGGTAAGAGCCTTTCCTGTACGCGATGTGATGGGTAAGGTTAATCGCTTTGTGGGTATTGCGGAAGATATTACTAAACGCAGAGAGGCTGAAGCAGCCCTGAAAGAAAGTGAAGAACAATTTCGTCTTACCTTTGAAATGGCTCCTATTGGGATGGCAATTAGCACTCTCAAAGGTAAGTTTAAACGGGTTAATCAGGCTTTATGTGATTCTCTTGGTTATGCTCAAGTAGAATTATTAGGATTATCTTTTGCGGAAATTAGTCATGCAGAAGATTGGGAAATACACCGTAATCTGGAACAACAATTAATTCAAGGTCAAGAATCTGATTTTCAGATTGAAAAACGCTTTATTGCTAAAGACGGACGGGTAGTTGATACCTTACTCAAAGTAGCATTAGTCTGTGATGCCGATGGTAAGCCTCTGCATTTTAACAATCAGATCGTCGATATCACCGAACGTAAACAGATGGAAAAGCAGCTACTTCATGACGCGCTTCATGACGCTTTGACAGGTTTGCCTAATCGAGCTTTATTTATGGATCGTTTAGAACAACAGCTTAAAAAAAGCCAAAATCAAGATAACTATTTATTTGCTGTACTGTTTTTAGATCTAGATCGCTTTAAAGTAGTCAATGACAGTGTTGGTCATCTAGTGGGAGATAAACTCTTAATTGAAATTGCCCGTCGTCTTGAAAAATCGATCGCCCCGACGGATACAGTTGCGCGTTTGGGAGGTGATGAGTTTACGATCTTGTTGGAAAATATTGCCAGCAAATCAGAAGCCATCCTAGTTGCTGAAAGTATTTATCAAACTTTAAGTTTTCCCTTTAACATCGACGGTTACGAACTATTTACTACTGCCAGTATTGGTATTGCTCTTTCTTCCCAAGGATATGAAAACCCCGCAGATATTTTGCGCGATGCTGACTTAACTATGTATAGTGCCAAAGAACAGGGTAAAGCACGTTATGAAGTTTTTGACTATTCCTTGCGCGATCGCGCTTTACAAAGATTAGAATTAGAGACTGATCTACGTAGGGCGTTAGAGCGAGGCGAATTTGAAGTTTACTATCAACCGATAACTTCTCTACAATTAGGTACTCTATCAGGTTTTGAGGCATTAACCCGTTGGAATCATCCTCTCAAGGGATATATTCAACCCAATGATTTTATCCCTGTATGCGAAGAAACTGGCTTGATCGTGCCTTTAGGTAATTGGTTACTGCGCGAAGCCTGTCAAGCTACCCGTAACTGGCAATTAAAATATCCCGAACATCCAATTAAGATGAGTGTTAATCTTTCAGGACAACAATTTCGCGATCCCCAGTTAATTGAAGAAATTGATAGTATTCTCCAGGAAACTAGCTTAGAAGGTCAATTTTTGAAGCTGGAAATTACCGAAAGTATTTTAATTAATAATCTAGAGACTGTTACCGAAATTATCTTAAACCTGAGAAAAAAACAAATTCAGTTTAGTATCGATGATTTTGGAACAGGATATTCCTCATTAAGTTATTTACATCGTTTTCCTGTTGATACAATTAAAATAGACCGTTCCTTTGTCAATCAGATGCAAGCTAATGGCGAAAATTCCGCGATCGTTAAAGCAATTGTAACTCTGGCTCATCTATTAAAGATGGATGTGATTGCTGAAGGTATCGAAACTACTGCTCAATTAGCTCAACTCAGATTACTAGAATGTGAATATGGACAGGGGTTTTTCTTTTCCAAACCTCTAAGTAAAAAACAAGCTGAAGCGTTGATTGCTAGTTCCCCTAAATGGAATTGAAAATACAGCAGTTTTTAAATCTATTAAGTATTTGATATTATTTGCTCAATATTATTATGTAAATCTGAAAGTTTATTTTGAATAATATCCCAAACAATTTGATCATCAATAATAAAGTAAGCATGAGCAATAATATCTCTTAAACCTGCTATTTTTCGCCATTCTATTTGAGGATAGAGAGCGCGTACTTCTAGGGGAATATTTTTGACAGCTTCACCAATAATTTGTAAATTATGAATACGGCATCAAAAGTCAATTCATCAGCAATTAATTGTTCATAACTCATACCTTTTGTATAGCGTTCAATTTTGCTAATACTAGTGAGAATATCAGACAAATAAAGTTTAAGATTACGTGACATAAATCGCTTCTTGCAAAACTTTTTGACTGATTTCTTTTTTTAAAGAACGTTTTGTAACTAAATCGATAGGCATATTAAATAAATCTTCAAGAAAGAATTTTAAATCCATGTAACGGTCAAAAGTAGTCACACCTTCAAACTCTACTAAAAAATCTAAATCACTTTCAGTAGTAGCTTGATTACAAGCAACAGAACCAAACAAAGCTAAAGAACGTACCCCAAAGTTTTGGATTACTTGACGATTTTGTTTGAGAATTTTTAAAACATCATTAGAATTAAACGTTTTAGAAATCATAATTTAATAATTAAAGTACTATATTTTTCAATCCTATAATAGGATAGCTAACTAGCAAACAAGCGAGTATTTAATTGACTATGACGCATTTGAGCTAAATCAATTGTCGGGGTACAAGACCACATTTGCTCTAATTTTAAAGACCTTGCTGTATGATAAGCTGCTTCTATTTCTGGTGCTAGCTGGAGTAAGATTTCTTGGGCTTGCAGATGTCCTAAAATGCCCAAACGAATGGCTGCGCCTAATATTCCTGTAACCAAGCCATGTAAAAAAGCTAAGGCTGTATCAATTATACTTAAACTAGCCATGTTACCGACTACGCCAAAAATGATAGGATGCAGACAGTGAAATTGTTTCAAAGCTTGAGCGCGTTCTAAAGTTATTAATTGTTGATGTTGCCAAGTAGACTGTGCCACCATTAATAAGGCTCGTCCAGTTTGCTGCTGGGTTTTGCGAGTAGTAGCAATTAAAGTTTGGGCAAAGAGTTGAGTATCCGCTTGGATAAGGCTGTCCAAGTCATCGGCTGCACTACTACGATAAGCATAAAGTAAAGCAACTAGCTCACAAGTAGCAATTTTATAGCGCAAAAGTATTTGCAGAAAAGGTATTAAATCTTGAGACTGTTGTATTTGCTGCTGTTGAATTAAAGATTCTAAACCATGAGAGAGAGTATAAGCACCAGAAGGAAAAAATGAATCAGCTAGCTGCATTAAAGCCAACTTTTGACTAATTGTTGACATAATCAATTTATCTGTAGAGTCCAGGTAAAAAAACAGCGATAATCGCCTATAAGTTGCTGCTAATAAAACATAGGCAAAAGGATGAGGACTAAAAATTGTTTGACGTATTTTAGCTTCGGAAGTTTGGATATTACCAGCATAAGCACCAATAGAGCGATCAAATTCTGATTTTTTGTGAATAAAAGTATAAATTACGGCAATATCATTAGAATTAGCAGGTCGAAGCTGAATTATCGCATCTTTCATTTGAGCAACAAGATACCTTGACTATTCCCCAAGGTAAGGTCAGTTAGATCTTCTATTTTTAAATTAAGAGTGGCTAAGTTAGGAGTGGCGATCGCAATTTTCCAGTCAGTCAAGTCTTGTTGGAGAATTTCGGCGACATTGAGCTTGGTTGCTTCACCTTCAAAATTAGCGACTATCGCCACTGCTTTTTCCTGTTGAGGGTAATGCCTGATTCCATATACAATTGTTTTTTCGTTCTCACTAATCTTATCAAAAGTATCTTCTGGCAGAATATTGTTATGTAACCAAGGATGTTGATGACGAAATTCTCTGGTAGATAAATTAAATTTTGCTTTCAAAGGCTCGACTTTAGCTTCATAATTAGCAACATTGCAAACTTGATAGCAGTCTTCCATAAACGTTAGAGCAAAGCTTTTTAAACGATCTTCATCTAACTTTTTCAGAAAACGTACCATTCCCCCACGCATTAATTCCACTAAGGGCAATAACTCCTCAATACAATGGGTATCGGGATCGGTACAGGCGCGCAAAACTTCTACTACTTGAGCTAAATTATAATCCTGCTGCATCATGGCATGATATAACGCTTGACCAAACTGTTTTAATTGTTTTAGTTGTTTAAAGCCCAAAGACTTAAGACGAGGAAAACTATAAGGCTGGCGATATAAATGAGGGCTAATTTGCCAATCTAAAAAGCCAACTTCTTCGGAAACCACTTTAACTCCATATTGCTCATCCGTATTGCGGAAAAACAGCCAAGGAGCGTGCATAGTAGCGTTGATAAAATCCATCGGCAAGCCAGGACTAAAGCAATTCACCCATAAAGTTACCGCAGGATTATCGTAGGCATTGTTTAATACTTCAGGCAGGGTTTTTCCTAAATGCCAGTTAATTGCTGCTTGGGAGTTAATCTGATTACCTCGACGGACTGTATCATGATTACCACATCCAGTAATCCAGTGATCGCCGATAGTCATCACCTCCATTACCCGTGACCATTTCTTTTCCCAAAATCCTTTTAGACTGGGAGTATTATGAGCAAAAATCAAAGGCCCCCATTGATAGGACTCTGGTTTAAGTTCAATTAATTCCCGATACCGCGACTTTTCCTCCCAACCATCTTCTGGCCAAGGGCGACCATCTTCAAAAATAGTGAATAACAGTCGCTTATGATCTTGAATTTCTTGCACAATGTTACTCATCTCCAACAGATAAGCATCATCTTGTTCTACCCTACCTGAGAGGGGATTAAAAAAGCGAAAGTCTTGACCACCATCAATACGAATGCCGTCAACCCCCGTATTAATTTTACGTCGCTGCATTTCCAACAGAATTGCCCGCACCATTGGTAACTGATGGTTAAGATCCTGACCATACATATTGGGCCCTTTGAGAAATTCACGGGCAATCAATAATTCACTTTGGTTATCTGCGTGTCCATAAACCAAATCATAAATTAACTGCATTGGATGGCTAGGAAAGTTATGGAGTGTCGCAATAAAATCTATTACTTCATCAGGACGTAGACTACTAAGCAAAGCAGGGTTAGTCGTACTAGAGCCTAAAATCGGCACATCGTAGCCCCAATCTTGGGTATTGGGTTTAAACAATTCCACCTCAACCCAGTCATCATTTTCGCTGACAAAAGCAAAAAATTCACTTTCAGGACTATATTCATCGCGATATTCAATTGTTGGTTCAGTAGGTAACAATTCGATCGCGTCGTAACCGACATAATTTTGTTCGCTAGGAGATAAAGGTTGTCCAGTTTGTAGTTTTTGAGCAATATTTTGATAAATACGGTTTAAGCCAGCAATTGTTCCCTCAGAGGAAGCAGTACCCACATGAATTTGCAGAATATTTCTGGGACTGCCCACACGAGGAATTTTAATTTGAGGATCAAAGGATTGGGCGGTACGTTCAAAATAATCTAAATCTGCCCGATTTGCTTGCAAACTATCAAGATCATAAAGTTCAGCAGGGGCAAAAATCCCGTAGGGAAGAGAATGGGGAACTAAGTCACGAATTGTCCTTAGTTTTTCAGCCCGATCAACATAGCGTAACCAATAAAAACAACCAGCTTGCTGCCGATTGCCTGCCTGCATACCTGCGACTACTCCCCAGATAAATTCTCCCTGTTGTTCCAAATGAACGCGATCGCGTTTAAATTTAATTGTCTGTTCTTTTTCCTGCCAGTCAATCGGTTCTAAAGGCGTAAAAACTTCTAGGTAAATTTCTCGCTCATGTAGCACATCCCTAATTAGTCCTGGTACCCAAAAGCCAATCTCAGTCAGCCCATCAGGTCGATAATATGCCCCTAGTTTACGGGCTAAAGCCTTGGTTTGCTCTAGATAAGTATTGCTGGAACTTTCTAATCCTAACGCCCAAGCTAATAATTTTCCTGTAGCTTCGGGGACTAACTTAATTGATGTGTCTACTTCTACTTTCACGCAAATTTCCCAGTGGTTTGAATACTATGTGTTTATTATTCTCTAAATTTATTCTGATGTATAGCAGATGACACTGCAACTCTGGCTGATTGTTTGCCAATTCTTAGAGATTCAGACAATTTCTCTACTATAGCGATCCAAAATAATTTATGAAAATTTTTTTTTCCCTTTATCCCTTTTACCTTTTGACTTTTGACTTTTAACCCGTGCCTGCCCTGAGCAGTTAATTAACAATTCAGACACAATTGCTAATCTGAGACTAAATAAATTTGGGTTCGGAACAATAATTAGTGTAGGATTCAATTATATTAAGCTTGGATTTAGGAATAACAACTACCTAGCCAGGCGATCGGCAGAAATGTTTTTTTGTGCCACCAGTTTAATAAAAATTAAGCACAAATACCTTATGATCTGACATCATTGACGAACCTGAAAAAAAAGTTTTTAGGCTAAATATCCTAGATAATTTAGCTGTAAATAACTGATTAATTAACTGTTTGACTCCCAATTTGATCAATTTGATGATCCCAATAAACACCTCAAGATTTCCATTGATTACCGTTAATCTTGTTAGTCTGATAACCAACCATCTAGATACTATATGACAAGACCAAGTTAAAAAATAGCGATTTGGATTTAGTTTATCCCAAATCATTAAACATCAATCATTAAATAGTTCTTTAAAAATTATCCCCTGAATAACCATGAAATCATCTTTAGTTATCCTCTATCATCGCGAACCCCATGACGAAATAATCAAAGATGGCAAAATTCATTATGTACCAAAAAAAAGCCCTAATGGGATTGTTCCAACTCTGAAAAGTTTCTTTGCCGATGTCAATCAAGGGACATGGATTGCATGGAAACAAGTTAACCCAGAACAGAAAGATCACTTTGAGGAGCGAGTTAATATCGAGGGAGAAGCTAACTATAATGTCCGACGTATTCCTTTAGATGATGAACAAGTAAATCAGTTTTATCACATCACTTCTAAAGAAGCTTTTTGGCCCATCCTACATTCTTTTCCCTATCATTTCACCTCTGAGACTGCGGAGTGGGAAAATTTTAAAAATATTAATCGTCTATTTGCCGAAGCTGCCTGTGAAGAAGCTGCTGATGATGCCCTCATTTGGGTTCATGACTACAATTTGTGGCTAGTACCCCAGTACATTCGGCAGTTAAAACCTGAAGCGCGAATTGCCTTTTTTCACCACACGCCTTTTCCTTCAGTGGATGTATTTAATATCTTGCCCTGGCGTGAAGCGATCGCTGAAAGTTTATTATGTTGTGATATTGTTGGCTTTCATATTCCCCGTTATTCGGAAAACTTTGTCAATGTTGTCCGTAGCTTAAAATCAGTCAAAATACTCAAACAAGAAGCCGTCAACGGACATCTAACTCCTGTGGGTACTGCCTTAGCTGAACCAGAAATGACAACCCAGTTAAGCTACCAAGGACACATTGTTAATATTGATGCTTTTCCTGTAGGCACAAATCCCCAACATATTGAATCGATTCTAGAACAGACAGAAACTAAAAATCGACTCTATCAACTTAAAGAAGAATTAGGGGGCAAAAAACTAATTATTGCTGCTGGACGAGTAGACTACGTTAAAGGTAATGAAGAGAAATTAACAGCTTATAGTCGTTTACTAGAACGTCGTCCCGACTTACACGGTAAACTCAGTTTTGTGATGACCTGTGTGCAAGCTGCACCTGGAATGCGCGTCTATAAAACGGCTCAAAGCACTATCGAACAACTAGTAGGACAAATTAATGGTCGTTACGGCAAACTAGACTGGATGCCTGTACGGTTATTTACTCAACCTATATCTGTAAACCATTTGATTGCTTATTATAAAGCAGCAGATATCTGCTGGACAACTCCCTTACGAGATGGTCTAAATTTAGTAGCTAAAGAATATATTGTGGCTCATGGAGGCGAAGATGGTGTTTTAGTACTATCGGAATTTGTAGGTGCAGCCGTCGAGTTACCCGAAGCAATTTTAACCAATCCTTATTCTTTAGACGGAATGGATCGAGCGATCGAACAGGCTTTAGCTATGACACCAGCAGAACAAAAAGAACGGATGTCTAAAATGTATCAAACTGTCACTAAATATGACGTTAAATATTGGGCAGATCGTCTGCTAAATCAGTTTCAAAACCTCAAACATGAAACCGTTAACTCGCCTGCATAATCTTAGTTCGGGTTAAGAAAATTTAAGGGTTAGGGTAGTTATTAGCTCTTAGCTATTAGCTCTTAGCTCTTAGTTTTTTTTGTTTATTTTTTGGACAACTGGTTGATAATACTAAAGAATTAAATAAATTAACTGAAATTTAACCGCTTTATTAACTGCTAGCTTTGATGAAACGGCTTCTTTGAA
The DNA here is from genome assembly GCA_964393695.1 of uncultured Pleurocapsa sp. Taxonomy (GTDB): domain Bacteria; phylum Cyanobacteriota; class Cyanobacteriia; order Cyanobacteriales; family Xenococcaceae; genus Waterburya. The sequence continues at coordinate 2,421 of CAYMWC010000007.1, read as the reverse complement.
ATTTTGATAAAATTAATCTATAACTTCTATAGAATCTAAAGATTTTAAAATATGAAAGGTAAGACAATATCTGCTTATACAGATCAAGAAACAGCAGAACTAGTTAATTATCTGGCTAAAATCGAACAGCGATCGCCTTCACAGATAGCTGCGATCGCTTTAAAATTTTTTGTCAAACTACCAGCTACAGCAAGAGAGGCGTGGTATCAAATTGAAACTTTAGGAGAACAAGCTCAAAAAGAAGCGGTAATCGAGCAAATTACACGTAGCTTGATAAATATGCAATACGAGATTTCTCAAAGAAAAGTTGTCGAAGAAATGAATATTGAAACATTAGAACCATTGGAAACAGAAGACGATATTTTAGCTGCTGCCCTCAAGCTAACTGATGGATAAAAAGATAAAAATCTGTCTAGATTTAAACATTTGGTGTGCTGCCTTGCTTGCTGAACGCAAAAACAGAAAGAATACCGCCTGTCAAAAATTGGTTGAAATTATTAGAAATGGTCAAAGTTCGCTAGGAAAAACAGAATTGATCATATCTTGGGGAATGCTAAACAGACTAGAAAAAGTATTAATTAAAGATTTAAAAATTTCCCCTATTCAAGCACAGTTATATCTCACTAGTATCAAAAACTATACTCAATTATCTCCACAGCTAACTTTAGGTGGAATGGGAGTAATTCCGCTACATGATACTGAAGATGCTTATGTGCTGGAAACAGCATTAGCAGGAAAAGCCAAAATATTAATTACGGCAAATTTTCGTGATTTTGTTTCTAAAGATATCAAGATAATTACTGAAGAGCGACATGGAATTTACCAATTTGGTAATCATAAATGCCATATAATCCATCCTTATCTAGCAGTTAAACATCTGCTGTGACATCCTCCCAACGGTATAATGCGACTAACGTCGCATTATACCGTTGGCTTCCCATCATCGCTAATGGGCATTTCTCCCCTGTTCCTTGCGGAGTTTCGCCACTTATCTAGGCACATAGCCCCCGACAGTACGACTTGAGAGACAATTTCTGGCTTTTCCAGAGTCCCTGGATACGTTTCTTGTCCTCGGTTGCCAATTTCTTGTGCCGAGGCTATATCTCTATCTACAACATAACCACACTCATGACATTCGTGTACTCTGACACTCAAGTCTTTTCTGACTTCAGTTCGACAATTAGGGCAAGTTTGAGATGTCCCACGATGGTCTACTCTACCTACAAATATATCTCGCTTACGAGCGACATATTCTAAGATACTTCTCATCTGACCAAAACTAGCATCTATAGTATGTTTTCCAAGCATCCCTTTAGCCATGAGCCGAAAGTCACAATCTTCGACAAAGATTGTATTTGCCATATCGCATAGCTTATGAGCTAGCTTGAATTGGTAATCAGTACGTTTGAATGCTATGCGGTTATGTTGTTTGGCTACTTTGATTCTGGCTTTTTCATAGTTTTTACCTCGTTTCTGTTTTTTAGACAGACGCTTTTGTAGCACTTTTAGCCGACTGTGGGCTGTCTTGAAAAACTTAGGTCTCGACTCTGTATATCCATCTGATGTAGCTATGTAGGATAACAAACCGACATCTACACCGATGCTGTGACCATGAGGAATAGGACTAGGAAGAGCAATATACGATTCTATTGCTACCACTGCAAACCAACCTAGCGCTTTTTTGACAACCCTGACTTGTTTGATTACAAAACCCTCTGGTATAGGTCTATGCAGATTGATTTGTATTTTTCCCAGCTTAGGTAATTGTATAGTCCAATCAGTCAGCGACACAATAGCTCATGGGGGGAACCCCCATGAGCTATTGTGTCAAGAAGAGGATTAGACTTGAATTGGGGAAACAAGATAGACTTCATTTGTCCGAATTTCTTGAATCTAGGGAAGCCATACCCCCTATTCTGAAAGAAATCCCAAGCATCATGCAATCTTCTAATGTTAGTTTGAAGTACTTGAGATGGAACAGAAGCTAATCTAGGGAATTGTTTTTTAGCTTTGGGTAAATTGTTTTGTTGTTGATGGTAGCCAGGGAAAGGATAATCCGCAGCCATAATATATTCAGATTCCCAACTACATCTATCTATTGGGCATTTCCTAGAAGCAATCCAATCTTTAAGCTCTCGCAGTGCATAGTTATAACTAACGCGACAAGTTTCTAACCACTCGTTGAGTAGGTCAATTTGATTGTTATCTGGCTTAATGCGGTAGACATAATTGAGTCGCATCGAAATATCCTACCACGTCTTTATCTTAGTGGTAAACCTATCCCACTACCTTGTTAAGTTCGCTTTCATCCCGACACTCGCTACTACGTACCTGGTAGCAGAGTGCGGGACTTCCCGCTCACAAAAGATAGTGCGATTCGTTGTTCCGAAACCCATATATAAAGGGGGGATGGGACACATT
>CAYMWC010000006.1:37664-60627 GCA_964393695.1 uncultured Pleurocapsa sp. | reverse complement strand
CCCCAAGTCCCCAAGTCCCCAAGTCTTCTGACCTCTGACTTGTGACTTGTGACTTTTAACTTCTGGCTCAATTTACCCTAAGAATAACTTATAAGCAGGATTCGTGCTTTCGTCCCAGTAGCGATAACCCAAGGAGTTTAAGAAAATCTGCCATTCGGGCATTTCGTTAGGGGGAACTTGCATACCTACGGCAATACGCCCGTAATCTGCGCCATTATTCCGATAGTGGAAAAGACTGATATTCCAGTTAGGACTCATGCAGCTAAGAAACTTCATTAAAGCCCCAGGACGTTCAGGAAACTCAAAGCGATATAATAATTCATGATCGGCTAATGACGATCGCCCTCCTACCATGTGACGCAGGTGCATCTTGGCTAGTTCATCATCGGTTAAATCGATAGTTTCAAATCCTTGGGTTTCAAATTTAGCGTGGATTTCGGCTGCATCTGCCCGATTTTGAATTTGTACCCCGACAAAAATATAAGCTTTTTGATCATCAGAAATACGATAGTTAAATTCTGTCAGGTTACGGTTGCCGATACATTCACAAAATTTCCGAAAACTCCCTCTCTCTTCGGGGATGGTGACAGCAAAAATCGCTTCTCGTCTTTCACCCAATTCTGCCCTTTCCGAGACAAATCGCAGTCGATCAAAGTTCATATTTGCGCCACAAGCGATCGCTACTAGGGTTTCTCCTTGGATCTTTTCTCTTTCTACATAGGCTTTTGCCCCTGCGATCGCTAATGCTCCTGCTGGTTCTAAAATTGAACGAGTATCCTGAAATACATCTTTAATGGCAGCACAAGTATCATCGGTATCTACCAAAATGATTTCGTCTACATAATCTTGACAAAGACGGAAGGTTTCTGCCCCCACTTCCCGCACGGCTACACCGTCGGCAAATAAACCCACTCTGGGTAAACAAACTCGATAACCAGCTTTGAGAGATTGTGACATGGCATCCGCATCCACTGGTTCAACACCAATAATCTTGATTTCTGGGCGTAATCTTTTGATATAAGCTGAAATCCCAGCAATTAAACCACCTCCTCCAATAGCTACAAAGATAGCGTGAATCGGTTGCTGATATTGACGTAATATTTCCATCCCAATTGTTCCTTGTCCTGCAATTACATCGGGATCGTCAAAAGGATGGATAAAAGTTAACCCCTTGTCTTGACATAGCTGTTGGGCATGGGCGCAAGCATCGTCATAAGTATCCCCATGTAATACTACTTGTCCTCCACGAGCTATTACCGCATCTATTTTTACCTGGGGAGTAGTTACGGGCATGACAATAATCGCCGTTGTCCCTAGTTGTTTGGCTGCTAGGGCAACCCCTTGAGCATGATTTCCTGCTGAGGCTGCAATTACTCCTTGTTTTAAAACCTCAGGGGATAACTGTGCCATTTTGTTATAAGCACCTCGTAGCTTAAAAGAAAATACCGACTGCATATCTTCTCGTTTAAGTAGCAACTTATTTTGCAGTCTGGCTGAAAGATTAGGAGCATATTCTAGAGGTGATTCTTGGGCAACATCATAGACTCGGGCATTAAGAATCCTCTCTAAGTAGTCGGATTTCATGGGCGGGAAGAGGGCTTATTTTAAGAATAATCTTCAATTTTATCAAAGTTTATAGGGTAAATATAAAAAAGCGATCGCCCTTTTGAATTTGTGTAGGATATTAAATCCTGTTTACATACAACACTGAAAAGTTGTGTTAAGTAGCTAGGCGGAATTAAATATAAAACCAAAAACAAAATAGATTCTAGTGGTAATTAGTTATCTCTCCCTAATTCCCTAATTCCCTACCAGACCATCTTCTAATTAATTTGACCTACTTACTTAAGGCAGAGGGCAGAAAGATTTAAGTCTAATTTAAACTCTTAACTAAAAAGTATACTTTGGTAATCGGATTTCGTATGATTTATGCTATGGAAATGAAATCTATTGAGCATTCATCTTGGTATAGGCGTGGTAATACCTTGATTAAATTGGGTAAATTTGAAGAAGCAGTTGCTAGCTATGATTTGGCAATAGAAATTAATCCTGATGATTTTGCAGCCTGGTATAAACGTGGTATTGCTTTGAATAATCTAGGTAACTTAGAAAAAGCAATTGCCAGTTATGATCATGCTATTGAAATTAATCCTGAAGATGATTCCGCTTGGCTTCTCCGTGGTTATGCTTTGAATAATTTAGAGAGATATGAAGAAGCAATTGCCAGTTATGATCATGCTATTGAAATTAATCCTGAAGATGATGCGGTTTGGCATATTCGTGGTTATGTTTTAAATAATTTAGAGAGATATGAAGAAGCAATTGCTAGTTATGAACGTGCTATTGAAATTAATCCTGAAGATGATGCGGTTTGGTATAATCGTGGTGTTGCTTTATATGATTTAGGCAGATTAGAAGAAGCAATTGCTAGTTACAACAGTGCTATAAAAATCAATCCTGCAAATGATTCAGTTTGGCATAACCATGGTATTGCTTTGACTGGTTTAGGTAGACATGAAGAGGCTCTGACTAGTTATGACCATGCCATAGAAATTAATTCTGAAGATGATTTAGCTTGGTATAATCGCGGTATTGCTTTAGATAATTTAGGTAGATTAGACGAAGCAATTGCTAGTTACAACCGTGCCATAAAAATTAATCCTGAAAATGACTCAGCTTGGTATAAGCAGGCTCGTAGTTACGCCTTACAAAATCAAATTAAACCTGCCCTAGAAAGTTTGACTCAAGCCATTATTTTAAATCCTAAATATCGCCAAACAGCAAAAATTGATACTGATTTTGACCAGATTCGCTTAAATGTTTGGTTTAAAGCGATAATCAATAATCAATAAAAATAACAAAGATACTATTGAGCAAGAAAGCGATCGCCTCATTATTTGCTAATTAGTTAATTTGATCTAATTAAATAGAGTTAAACAAGCGATCGCTCGGTCTAATTATTCTGATCAATTCTCAAAACAATTACTTCTACAATTCAAGGACATGGAAAGCTGGATTACCATTATTTTCCATCTCAAAATGTGGTAAATTATCCTCAATGTAACTGATTTCATTTTGATCGGTAGAAAACAAGTGAGTTCCTGATTGAGTATTGAGCATTCTATAAACAGGAATTGTCTCTAAATTTTCAGGTTCAGATTCAAAAGCATAATATTTAATACCCTCAAAGTTATAATTACCCAATTTATCTAGAATATAACCTTTTTCATTTTCATCCATTGTATATAGATGTGATCCTATTTCAGTATTAAAGAAGCGGTATACAGGTTTAACTCCTTCAATTACTTCCCCTGTAAGCAGATCTTTGTTATCAGCTAAAACTTGATATTTTTCAGCTTCGTAATCGTAGGCAAGCTCTCCAATCCTACTTTTTTGTTTAATATAATTAATTTCATTACTATCAGAAGTGTAAAGATGAAATCCTTTTTCATATTGATAGAAACGGCGAACATCAGCTAACAATAATAAAGGTCGAGCAACTGTATTATTTGTTGAATTAGAAAAGGCAGCACCTTGATCACGTAAAAATATATCCGAGTAATAGTCACTATCATTAGAAGCAAGATCATTGGCATAAGAATTAAAAGCTATATAACGACCATCCACACTAATTGAATGATTATAACTGTCGTTATTACCTTGTGAATCATTGGGATCATTGGATACACTAACTCTTGTGGTAATACCTTCAACCAGATCTCTTACAAAGACATCTTTAGAGTAATTAGTATCTCCTGAAACCAAATTATCTGCATTAGATTCAAAAAATACATAACGACCATCAGCACTAATAGAGGGATTGTAACTATTACTATTACTTTGTGAAGCAAAAGCATCGTTCGCTACACTAACCCTTGTAGTCGTATGAGTCATCAAATCTCGTACAAAGATATCTCTATAATTATTGGTATCATTAGAAACAAGATTATCTGCATCAGATTCAAAAACTACATAGCGTCCATCTATACTTACATCAGCATTATGGCTACTACCATTACCTTCATAACCATCACTATTGACACTAACCCTTTTAGTTGTACCATCAACTAAATCTCTGACAAAAATATCAGTCGTGTAATTAGTGTCATTAGGAACTAAATTATCTGCATAGGATTCAAACACCACGTAATGACCATTTGCACTAATATTGGGATTGTAACTATAATCATTAGATTGATAACTATCAGCAGTTAAGCTGACTATTTGAATTGTATTATCAACTAAGTCTTTTATAAAAATATCCCTATCATAATTAGTATCATTAAGAACAAGGTTAGTGGCATCAGATTCAAATACCACATAACGACCATTGCTACTAATTTTAGGATTATAACTATTACTGTTAGCTTGAAAACCGTTGTAAGCAAGATTAACTCGCCGAGTTTTATTAGTTGTTAAATCTCTTAAAAAGATATCATTGTAATCACCGTTATCTTCTAAACCATTTTCAAGAACGAGATTATTTGCATTAGATTCAAAGACTACATAAAGACCATTTCCACTAATATCTGCATTTTTGCTATCACCATTAGCTATAACATTACCATCACCTCTACTTATAAGACTAATAGTATTTTTAACAAAATCTTGAATAAAAATATCAGTATTGTCATTGGTAATACCAGGGAAAAAAAGAGCATCATAATCACTATAAGATTCAAAAACTACATAGCGTCCATCATTACTAACACTAGGATTAACACTATTGTCATTTGCAGCATCAAAGGTTACTAATTTGGTTTGTGGTTGATTTTCCATATTATTATCTTGTGAAATATATATTTATCATTCCCAAAAAATAACAAAATAAAATATCAATATGTAGCAAAAAATATTTTTGTCTATGGTAAGAATTATTGCATATTTGGGAATAATAGTTAGCAAGAGCTAGAAGTACGTATTGCTGTTTGTTATTTAAATAATTACTACTTACTGCTGAAAACTGTAATTTTTTGCAGAATTTACTTAAGTTATTTGACCTAGAGTTTGTGTATGAATCAGAGTTTAAACTCAGTAGAATTACTAACAAATTTATCAGGTTCAAATGCGAATGGCAGACTACAAATTTCCAATGGACAAGTAGTGTGGAATATTTATTTTGAACAAGGTCAAATTCAGTGTGCTGCTAACTCAGTGCAGCAATTGATGATTACTTTAGATCATCATCTGCGTTTGTTAGGTTTTCAAGATGCTGCTGCTGCTGCCAAATCCATTCCCAATTCTGAAATTGAAACTAATAACCTTCAGGACACCAGTTGGTTAGAAGGAGGACGCATTATTCCCTCAATCAATTGGTTGGTATTACGAGAACATCTTGACCGCACTCAGGCAGAACAAATTTTTGCTAGCTTAAGCGAAGAAGCGATCGAAACTCTTTTATGGATCAAAGAAGGTGAACATAAATGGCAAAAAAACCAAATCTTACCACAACACGCTTTAGCTGCTAGGGTTACTTTTCAAAATATAGACTTACCTCTTTTAGTACAAAAACTAGAAAAACGTATTAAAGTTTGGGAAAATTTCGGCGCGTCTATTACATCTCCTTATCAATGTCCATATTTGACTAATCCCCAAAAGTTAACTGCATCTTCAGCACCAATTTTATTAAAACTTGCCAAGTTTTTAAAAGGATTAAGTTTCCGTCAATTAGCTTTAATTTTAAATCAAGATGAATTAAAAGTTGCTCAACTTTTACACCCTTATATTCAAAGTGGTGAAATTACTATTCGTCAGCCACCAGAACCTTTTAATCGTCTACCCCATATTTATAGAAAGCAAACTATTACACCTAACGCTTTTAATCTCCAATCAAAATTAAAGGTTGCTTGTATTGATGATAGTCCCACAATCTTGGATGAAATGCAGCGATTTTTAGCTACTGAAACTTATGAAATTACTACAATTGATGATCCTCTTAAAGCTGCCCCAATTTTGTTACGGCTTAAACCCGATTTAATTTTAATGGATATTTCGATGCCCAATATTAATGGTTATAAACTCTGTAGTTTTTTTCGAGGTAGTGCTTCTTTGCAAGAAATTCCCATAATTATGGTTTCGGGTAGAACTGGTTTTATTGATAAAACTAGGGCAAAAATGGTAGGCGCAACCGATTATTTGACTAAACCATTTTCTCAAGCAGAACTCTTGACGGTAGTCAATAAATATTTATCACCAACAGGAGTAACAACTTAAGCAAATTGAAACTTAATTCTAAGTTTTGAAGTTTAATTTTATTCACTGTCAATTTAATTATAGAAAGGATATTCAAGCTCATGAAAACTGTATTAGTAGTAGATGATTTACAAGCTCAGTTAAATTTAATTTCTGGTTATTTACAACAAGAAGGATTTAAAGTTGTAACTGCTGAAAATGGTAATGAAGCTTTAGTCAAAGCCTCTGCCCAAGCTCCTGATTTAGTTATTACCGACTTAGTGATGCCCGAAATGAGTGGTTTAGAATTTTGTCGCGCCCTCAAGAAAAATCCTGAAACTGCTAATATCCCCGTAATTGCTTGTACTACCAAAGATCGAGATATTGATAAAAAATGGGCAAAAAAACAGGGAATAGTAGGCTATTTGGTTAAACCTTTTACGAGAGAGGAAATGATTAATGTAGTTAAAAGTTCAGTAGCAGGTTAATTTAATGAGCAGTTTAACAACTACAGATAGACTCAAAGATTTATTACCTCAATTATTTAATACTCAAAAACTTGAGGGTAATTATTATTTGCGATTTCAATTAACTACTGAAATCTCAGCTTTAATTGATTTGAAATATGTTCAAGAGTCTTTAACTATTAATGGTGAGCAAATAACAGCTATCCCTAATTTACCAGAATATGTCGTTGGCTTGATGAGTGTACGTAATCAGGTATTTTTAGCAATTGATTTAGCTGATTTAGTCGGGTTTACGCCTGCAACTGTCAATTTAAGACAATATCAAACCATAGTAGTACAAATTAAGTCTGAAACAAATTCAGTTCAATCAGAAGACATCAATTTATTTGGATTCACAGTCAAGCGTATTCTTGGGATTTCTCGGATACTCTCTGAGCAATTTAGTCCCGTAACAGCAGAAGTACCAGAGATATTGCGTCCTTTTGTCCAAAAATTTGTAGTGCAACAGGATGATTTGGAATCTTCTTCAGACAATGTTGTTAACATATCCAAAGCAAAAAATCATTCTTTTTTAATTGATCTTCCCCAATTAATTAGTACTCAAATCTCAGCCTAAACTCTAGGTTTGCCAGCAAAATCACGTCAATTATTATTAAGACTTAAAGTTATACAAATTATGTCTAATAACCTAAATCAGCGATTAAATTTAATAGCTAAAAACAATAATAAAAATATAGTTAAACACAGTTGGAAATCAGGTATTTTATTACTAAGTTTGGGTAGCTTAGTTCTCCCTACAATCAATTTACCCCTGATAAAACCTGTAGAATCGGGGCAAGTATTAGCTCAGGAACAGCCAGCAGCATCTACGAACAAAGAAAAAAAGATTATTAAAGTAGGTGTCTTGACCATTGAGAAAGAAGGGTTAACTGCGGAACAATGGCAACCGACGATGGATTATTTAACTAAAGCACTTCCTGGCTATACTTTCGAGATGGAGACTGGCAACTGGGAACAAATGAATGCGATCGCGGAGAAAGAAGAGGCTGATTTTTACATTGTTAATCCTGGGATGTATATTGACTTTGAAGCTAGTTATGGAGTTAACCGTATTGCTACTTTCAAGAATCTTCGATTAGGTAAAGCTTATACTCAGTTTGGTGCAGTCATTATCACCAAAGCCGATCGCAATGATATTAACAACCTTAAAGACCTCAAAAAGAAAACCTTTATGGCGGTATCTCCTCAAGCTTTTGGAGGCTGGCAAATGGCAGAGGGGGTATTGTTTGACGCAGGTATTAAAAAGCCAGAAAAGTTTTTTAAAGAATTAAGTTATGGTGGTACTCACGAAAACGTGATCAAAGCAGTTGCTAAGGGTGAAGTAGACGCTGGGACAGTTCGTACAGATGCTATAGAACGAGCAGTAGATAAAGGAGAAGCCAAGCTAGAAGACTTTAAAGTTATTAACCCACAAACAACAGAGGGATTTCCTTTTGCTCACAGTACGCCTTTATACCCTGAATGGGCATTTGCCTCATCGTCAAAAATGCCTCTGGAATTAAAAGAATTAGTAGCCAAGGCGTTACTAGATATGCCCAAGAATAGCCCCGCAGCCAAAGCAGCTAAATCTGAAGGTTGGACTGTTCCTCTGAACTACCAACCAGTTAACGAATTATTTATCGATTTGGGACTTCCTCCCTACGATGAGGTTGGGCAACTGACTCTAGAGGATTTAATTCTTAATTATCTTTGGCTTTGGGTTAGTTTATTGGGTGTAATTTTTGGTTTAGCAGGATATGCTTTCTATTCTCAAAGGCAGTCAATTCAACAACAAAAAGCCAACCAAGAATCTCTCAACGAACTAAACAAGTCCCTAGAACAAAGTGCTAGGGAACAACGGAAGCAAAGAGAAGAACTAGAAGAAGCGGTAGTGTCTCTGATGGAAGCTTTAGAGCCAGCAGCAGAAGGAGATTTAACGGTACGCGCTCAATTAGTAGAAGGGGATGTAGGCATTATTGCCGACTTATTTAACGCCATTGTCGAAAATTTGCGGGCGATCGCTCTGCAAGTAAAAGACTCCGCAGGACAAGTAAATTCTTCTTTGAAACAAAATGAAAGTTCGGTAAGAGGAATTGCTGAACAAGCTGTGGTAGAAGCAGAACAAATTCAAGCTACTCTCGCTTCAGTCGAACAAATGTCTAGCTCGATTCAGGAAGTAGCTGCCAACGCTGAAAAAACTGCTAGTATTTCCAATTCCGCTTTTGCTAGTGCCAAAGAAGGAAATACAGTTATGGATCAAACAGTAACTAGTATTCAAGGTTTGCGGACTACCATAGGTGATACTGCCAAGAAAATTAAACGTCTAGGAGAATCAGCCCAACAAATTTCTCAGGTTGTGGCATTAATTGATGAGATCGCCCTTAAAACTAACTTGCTAGCAATTAACGCTTCTGTGGAGGCTGCCCGTGCAGGAGAACTTGGTCAAGGCTTTACCGCAGTTGCTGAACAGGTGGGTGCGTTGGCAGAACAGTCGGCAAAAGCAACGCAAGAAATTGCCCAGTTAATCACAGGTATTCAACAAGAAACCCAAGAAGTAGTCGCAGCAATGGAGACAGGTACTAGTCAGGTAGTTGATAGTACTCGTTTAGTTGAAACTACTAAAAATAGTTTGAGTGCAGTTTTAACAAAGTCACAAGAAATTGATCAACTGATGAAACTAATTTCTGAAGCTACTATTTCTCAGGCAGAAACTTCTCAAGCTGTAACTGAAATTATGATGCTCAACAGTAAGACATCCCAAGAGCGATCAACATCTTCTAGTCAAGTGGCACAAGCGATGCAAGCAACTGCTACAATTCTTGTCCAACTGCAAGAGTCGGTAGCTCAGTTTAAGGTTAGTGAGACAGAAGATAGTGAGAATTCCATCGGGATGTCTGAAGCAACAGCTTAAGTAGGTAGTAGGTAGTAGGGGCGTTTCGCGAAACGCCCGTACAAGTAGAAAGTAGAAAGTAGGAAGTAGGGAAAAATAAGAAATAGGAAATAAGAAATAGGAAGTAAATTAAACTTCTGCCTCCTGCCTCCTGCCTTCTGCCTTCGTTGTTATAGGTTATAGGTTAGTAATGAATACAGATCAACAGATAAGACTAGACTTTTTAGTAGAAGCAGAGGAATATTTCAACAGCCTAGAATCATTACTCATGGATTTAGATTCCCAAGGGGCTGAACCAAGCTTATTAGATACAGCCATGCGGGCTGCTCATTCTCTCAAGGGTGGTGCAGCAATGATGCAGTTTATGCCCTTAAGTAAAGCTGCTCATCGCTTGGAGGATTTTTTGAAAATTCTGCGAGTTCGCAAGGATAATAGTTTAGTCGATCGCGAGGTGACAACTCTATTGCTTCAGGGGGTTGACTTTCTCAGAGAAGTCAGAAATCTGCATCAACAGCAAGTGGTTATTGATGAAGATTGGTTGGCTAATCATACTGAGCCAGTTTTTGAACAATTACGTGCCAGATTAGGAGACTTAAAAGCAGAAGATGAGGATCTGCTGTTAGCAGAAGAAGAACAGGTTGATGTTTCGACTTTGATTTTTCAGAGTGGCGTGGAAGAATGTCTGGAAAGTTTTAAAGCTCAGATAGATGTTTTAGACCCTGAAGAATTAAAAGCGGAATTAGCTATACAAGCTGAACAATTAGCGGAATTTGGTCAAATGAGCCAGATTGAGCCATTTGTACAGTTATGTCAGTCTGTACAACAGCAGTTAGCAGTAGTTTCCTTAGCTGAGATTAAAAATTTAGCCCAAGAAGCCTTGAAACTTTGGGAGCGATCGCACGCTTTGGTTTTGGTAGGTAGACTCGATAAACTGCCGATTCAAGTGGGTGGTGTTGCTGAATCTAACTCAGTAACCGCAACTAACGATATTTTCCAACCAGACATCGCGAAGATTATTGATTCAGCAGAATTAGCTGCCATTCAAGATTTTACAGCCCAAGAATTAGCTTCTGATTTGGAATCAGAGTTGGATTTAAATGAATTGATTCCCGATGCAGCCGAACTATCAGAGTTAGGTACAGCTTTCGGCTCAATGGACGACTCTGCCTGGACATCTCAGGTTGAAGATGTTGTGGATTTGGATGAACTCACTCCTGATGCAGCCGAATTATTGGAGCTAAATGCAGCTTTTGCTGCGGTAGATGTTGTCGCTTCTGAAGCCAAAGTTATTAACGATCCTAGCTTGATACCAAAAATTGCTAATATTTCCACAAGTGCTTTACAAAAGCCCAAACTAGATCAAGGAAGAACGATCAGAGTTCCTGTAGAACAACTCCAACGCCTCAATGACTTATCTAGTCAGTTGATTCTCGAACGTAATGCTGCAATTTTACGTCTCAAGCAACTACAAAACTTTATGGGTTTGACTAGAGAGAGAATGCGCCGTCTAGAACAGTCGAGTAACCAACTGCGTAAGCTTTATGACTGGGCTTCTTTAGAAGGGATGATTCCAACTGCTCAACCAGAAGCCTTAGCGGTTACTGTCCCTTGGCAAGCTACTTCTAGTTCACTTACCGAAGAAAAATTTGATGCTTTGGAAATGGATCGCTATACCGATCTACACCTGTTGTCCCAAGAACAAATGGAAACTATTGTACAGTTACAGGAGGTAACTACCGATATCGATTTGGGTATTCAGGAAATGGGGCAGGTGATTCGCAATTTAAGCTACACAACCCGTGAATTACAACAAAATGTCACGCGATCGCAAATGCGTCCTTTTGCCGAATTAGTCGCACGTTTCCCCCGTCTGATTCGTGATTTAGCGACTCAACACCAAAAACCAGTTGAACTTGAAATTATCGGCGAAACAACTTATATTGATCGGCAAGCTTTAGAATTACTCAGCGATCCTTTAACTCATCTGTTAAGAAATGCTTTTGATCACGGTATAGAAGAGCCAGCAACTCGCCTAGCAGCAGGCAAACCTGCTCAGGGCAAAATTATCTTAAAAGCGACCCAAAAAGGTAATCAAACTGTGATTACTATTACTGATGATGGAGGAGGAATTAATACGCAAAAAATTCGCGATCGCTTGCTCAAAGTCGGCTTTTCTTTAACTGAAATTGACCAAATTTCGGAAACGGATTTACTAGAGACAATTTTTGAGCCAGGATTTAGTACGGCTGCTCAAGTAACTGAATTGTCGGGTCGTGGTGTCGGAATGGACGTTGTAAGGTCTAATTTACAGCAAATTCGCGGTGATATTCAAGTTAGCACTGAATTGGGCAAAGGAACTACCTTTACTATTACTGTGCCTTTATCTTTATTAGTGTTACGGGTAATAATTGTCGAGAGTGCAGGCATGGTTTTTGCTCTTCCTGTCCATAGTATTAAGGAAATTATTAAGTTTGATTCTCAAACAGTTACCAAAGAGAATAAACAAGAACAAATTAATTGGAATAATCAATCTATTTCTCTAATTCGTTTAGAAAAATATTTTAGCTTTCAACGTCCCAGTAATCCTTTTGAAATGGAAGGAATTCCCAAAATCAAAGCTCCTACTGTCTTAATTTTTGAAGAAAACAGGCAGCTACAAGGAATTTATCTAGAAAAGTATTGGAATGAACAAGAAGTTGCTATTCGACCTGTTAAGACTTCCATTCCCCTATTTCCAGGATTTACTGGCTCTACAGTTTTAGGAGATGGACGGGTAATTCCCTTAATTGAACCTAGTGCTTTATGTAGAGGCATTGCCAAACAAAAAAGAGCTTCTTTCTCCACTCTTTCAACCTCAAATATTAATCGAGAGATTTTTAGTTCTTCCTTCCCTGTTTCCGAGCAGTCTACCGTTTTAATCGTAGATGATTCTGTCAATGTCAGACGTTATTTGGCAGGAATTTTAGAACGTAATAACTATCGGGTAGAAGAGGCTAAAGATGGTCGAGATGCTGTGGATAAATTGCTGGCTGGACTACAAGTAGAAGCCATAATTTGTGATGTGGAAATGCCTCGTTTAGACGGATATGGTGTACTTTCAGAAGTTAAATCGGAATCAAATTTAGAGCATATTCCCATCGCTATGCTAACTTCTCGCAGTAACGATAAACATCGACAACTGGCAATGAAACTGGGTGCATCAGCCTATTTCTCTAAACCTTTTAATGAACAAGAAATGTTGCAAACTCTAGCAAGTTTAATTAGCATTAATTTAAGTTAAGCTGTTATGCATTGTTTAGCTATAAGCTCGCATAGTAATTGTTGTACTACCCACTACCCACTACCCACTACCCACTATCTATTTAAAAATCTTTTTTCACCATAACTTAAAAGACGATCAAGAGTATCTAGACGATTTTGCCAGACTTGTGCTTGATAAACATCAACACTTTGAGTTTCTTTCAGCCAATGGGGAAATTGACGGCGAAAAGAATTGAGCGCAATTTGGGTTGAGAAGAAATTGCGATTAGAAGGATCTCTAGCTAGTTTTTGTAACTCTGCTGCTAGTTTGTCAGCCTCTTGTCCCCATTCTTGCAAGGTCAGATCTTCTATTGCTAGTTGATTATTGGTTAAGAAAAAATTCCATTCCTTTTGCAAACTTTGATAGCGAAATAAAGTTACCTGGAAAGGTTGGCGATGAGGTAAAGGCTGTTGGGATTCGGCAGCAATTTCACCCTGGGTACTATTAAAAATATTGGCAAAACTAGAGTTTAAGTTCTCAGCAGCAAAAAGAGCATAACCTTCGGTAGACATACCTCTTAATAATTGCATTTGATCTAATGCTGCCACATCAGAAATGTTTAATAGTCTAATTCCTGGCAGTAACAAAGCTTGACCTTGACTAAACTCACTTAATAAAGGACTAGCCAGAGTTTGTAAGGTTTCCGTATTTTCTGCATAGGTCATTGGTACTAAGATATCGATCCATTCTTTTCTTACCCACTGTTCCCAATGTTGCTGAATTTTGGCTAAACGCTCTCGTTGAGGCATCGGAAATACTGCGGTTGAGATAGTCAAATCGGGACGAAGTTGCTTTAAATCGTGAGAAGTTGAAGCGACAAAACTATCTATTTGTTCAATCCGAAATTCTGTCCATTCTGACCAGAGAGGATGATTAGGATTTAGTTGAATTGGATCATATCCTGTTTGCGCTTGAAATTGTTCTCTAGCAGCAAGACCATAACCATAGGTTATTCTACCATTAGGGCTTTCAAAAGGATAACGAATATAGTCTAGATGAATACCATCTACTTGATAGTCGGTAGCAATTTCAGCTAGCAGGGACGCAAGATAATGTCGGACATCAGGATTAGCAGGATCAAAAAAAACTTTACCAGAAGCATAGTCAAAACGACTACCTTCTTGATCTGTCATCCTCCAATCAGGATGTTTTGAGAGAACTGGACCAAGATAGTTACGAGGTAGATTGAGAATCAGGTTATGACGTTGATTTACCGCAGCAAAAGTCCAAACCCAAGCATGAAGTTCCATTCCTCGTTCATGAGCTAGTTTGACGGCAGCTTTTAAAGGATCCCAGCCTTCGACTAGCGGATTTTGTTGGGGGGCAATTTTACTGGGATAGATAGTGTAGCCAGAATTAACTGTTTCAAAGAAAACAGTGTTAATACCTGCCGTTGCCATGCGGTCAAATATTGGGATTAAATCTTCTTCAGACTTGGCTTTGACAATTGTGCCTCGGTCAAGCCACATTCCTCGAATTTCTGAATCAGCAACAGGTCGATCAGCTGGGTAATTTGACCACAAAACTTGTTTGGCTGCTGACCATTCTGCTTGTGCTTGATTGTATTGTTGTGCGTCTATTAAAAAATGAAATTGTTTTAGTCCTTCTCTAGCACGTTGTAAAGCCTGGTGAGCAGTATGATAATTAGATTTAACTAATGATTTATCGATCTGCTTACTAGTTATGGTTTGTTTGTTGAGTATCTGTTGAATAACTTTACTGGTAGAGACTTCTATATTGCTATTTTGGGCATCCGCAGTTAGTAGGGTTGCTTCAAAGCGATCAATTAAGCTTTGCAATTCTTGAGTCATCAGCCGTACTTCCCCTGAAGACATTACTGGTTCAGCAATAGGTGAAAATAAAGATCGCTCTGGTTCTAATGACGGCAAAAAATTGCTGGTGGGTAACTCCTTGTCAGGTTCTGATTCTTGAATTAAGTGATGAGGTTTTGGCAAAGTATTTGATGTAGGTTCGATCGCTATTGCTGGTAGAGCAAATAAAGTAGTGGGTAATAAAGGAATAATTAATTTAGTCAGTTTTTTACTTGTAGATTGAATATTTACATCCAGTGGTGAGTGAAATTGTTGTAAATACTTAGCATTTCCTAACACAAAATTCTCCTTAACATCTTAATGGTTGCCCAATAAATAGCAGTCTTAACTTGAGTTGTGAGAATTAATTGCTTGCGAGAGGATGTAGAAATGTAGGGTGGATAAATAATAAAAGTTTGTTATTTTTTCACCATCTCTAGCGAGGCTAATACTTGTCAAAGAAACCTTGACTCGCTTTTTGCTCAATCTTTACGCAATATTTTCTCTCAAATTGTTGAGACTGCTAAATAACTTATGAGTTTGATATGACAATTAGTTGTTCTGCAAGTACTTATTATAATCTTGATCTTTCAGGGTTTGTATCAGTAATACTGACGATTAATAACTACTGATAATAAAAATATTTAATAGATATTACGGTAGAAAAATTACTATTTAAAAGTTACTGATTTTGTTGTTGGTATGTTTTTAATAAATTGTTTAGTTGAGATTGCCTATATTTTAAAATTGCTTCTACTTCTTTAGCTTTTCTTTCTAATTCAAATACTTCTAATTCTACTAATTGTTTATCTAGTTCTAAAGAGTGTAATTCTTGATTGACTTCAAATTCGACTCTTTTTTCAGCTAACCCTGCACTATGGAAATTATCTTGCCATTCTACTACTCGCTCAAATTCTTGATTTCTTAAATTAGTACTCAAATCAGAAAATGTTTTTTCAGATAGTATTCCTACTTTCTCTTTGGCATTTTCAACAAAAAAAGTAGCATAAATTTCTGGAGAAACGGTTCTGAGATAAGTATTAGCGATCGCTTTATCAACCCTCGCTAACTCGACATATTTATCAAGAATTTCTGCTGTATTTTTGCCTTTAGCACATTGTTGAATAGCAGTTAAATTTGCTTGGAATTCTTTTGGTAACAAGCCAGAATTATCACTAAAATTTATTCCAGCAGCACCTACACCTAACCCAAATCCACCAGAACGGGAAAACGAAATTATTTGCTCTCCACAAGTTAAAGAGGCACTGCCTGGGGGAATAGACAAACGACCATGATAGCCATCAGTCCAAAAATTATCGCTAGCTTCTTCATCGGTAACAGTGACATCAGAAGTTCCTCCTGTAGCACTTTGTCCCTGCTGTTGTGAACCTGATTCTTGAACGTCAATGTCTACATTTTCATTATTATTATTAGTTACAGTCCCAGCATTTTGCGCCTGAGTTTGGAATGCATTAACAAAAAATATAATAATAGCAATTGAGAAAGTTTTAAATAACTGATAACTTTTCATACTGACCAACTAGAATTAGATATATTAATAATTTTTTAGATACCTAATTTATATTTTCTAGTTTGAAGCTTTAATTTAATATAAATTTTTAAATAAGACTTGATTATAAATGTATCGATAATTTATCAGTAAAGTTTAAAATTTCAGGTAAAATAACCGCCATATTTAAACTTTATTACTTATTAAGTAGTTACACAAAATTAATTTCCTGGTTAAGACAGGGAAAAGCGATGCAGCGCGCGACGCGGAGCTAGTCCTTTAGGGGTCTTGGCGAGGGGCTGTCGCCTGTGGTTTCCCAGGCGTTTATAAGCCCCGTTGGTTTCCGTCGAGAGCGACTGCATCAAGAAGGGAAAGGGGGAAAGGGGAAGGGGAAAATAAAATGTGTAATTAATTTTGTTTGAGTACTTACTTATTACTTATTACCTATTACCTATTACTTATTACCTGCTACTTTGGTAATTGTTTACTGATCATTGGTCACTGTTCTTAGACATCTGCCCATTTGCGGATTAAATTAGCAATACTTTTAGAAATTAAGTCAAATTCAGGAGTTTTACCAGACTTGGCAAAGATAGCACGCCGAGCCGTTTCTAAATCAAAAAGAAGTTCGCGATCGCTCGCATCACGGATTGTACTCTGTACCCAACCTACTACCACTAATCTTGTTCCCTTCGTCACAGGGTTAACACGATGTAAAGTAGTGGAAGGATAGATAATAGCTGAACCTGCTTCTAATTTATAATTTTGCTCTGCCTGTACTCCTTCAATTACTAACTCTCCTCCTTGATAATCTTGAGGTGAAGTGAGAAAGAGAGTAAAAGAAACATCCGAACGACACAAACTAGAATTATTCTTCATTAAAGCATTGTCTACATGGGTGTCATAAGACATCCCTTCATCGTAACGACTAAATAGTAGTGAGTGAATTGATTTTGGATGAACAGTTGACTGAAATAAGACATTTTTTTGTAGAACAGTGCGAATTTTAGCTTTAAGTTCTTGTTGAGATGTTCCTGCTTTGAGTTGTCGATTATTTTTAACTAACTTAGCGTGCCAACCAGCAGTTAGCTTGCCATCAACAAATTCTGCTGTTTCTAAAACTTGTTTGATTTCGGTTAATTCTTCAGCAGCAAGAATGCTATCAATAGAAAAAATCATAGGTTAATAGCCTCGATAATATCTGCAGCTTTGCTTACACCTCCAGCTTGTTCCATTTCTACTTTCAATTTCAAGGCATTTTGACGATATTCAGGTTGTGTTAACACTTGTTTAATTGCTGTTGCCAAAGTATCTACAGTGCAATTATTGAGAGATATTACCTTTCCTGTTTTTGTCCAAGCAATACGGGCAGCTATTCCTGGCTGATCGTTGGTTATGGGAATTGCTACCATCGGCACACCATTGCTCAAAGATTCCAAGGTAGTGTTCATTCCTGCGTGGGTTATACAGAGACTAGCTCGTTTTAATAAAGATAACTGTGGTGCAGCTTTGACAACAATTGGTGAACCTGGAACATAGCCTAATTTTTCAGGTTCAGTCGCTCCACCCAAGGAAATAACTAACTGTGCGTTTAGACCTAAACAGGCATAGGCAATCTGAATAAAAACCCACAAAAGTTTATTTTGTATTGTTCCTAAAGAAGCATAGATTAGTGGTTTATCTGTCAGTTTTTCCCAAGGAAAAGACACTTCTGGTCGAGATTTGATGCTGGTTAAAGCTCCAGTAAAGTAAAAATAATTGGGCAATTCTCGTCGAGGAAACTCAAAAGAGCGTGGCTGTTGGCTAATAATTGCGCGCTTAGACCAAAGATTAAGTTTATTAGTGCTATCTAAGGGGTTTAAATTCCATTTTTGGCGATATTCTTCTACAATTAGTCGAATTGGTGTACCAGCTAACTCTAATAAACCAGTACCTATTTGATTACGGAGTTGTCCTAACCATGAGGGATCGTAATCCCAGCCAGTTAAGGCAGGAGGAACAGTTGGTTCAGGATTAAGCAAGATAGCATTACAAACAGTTATAAAAGGTAGGTTGAGATACTCAGCAATAGTTGAACCTTCAAACAAAGTTTGATCGATCAATAAGATTTCAATCCCAAGTTTTTGACAAGCTTGAGGAGCTTCTTTCAACACTATTTCTGTTCCCTGACAGAATAAGTCAATGGTATAAAGTAGTGCAGGAATACCGTTTAACTTCCCTAAACGCTGTTGTGATTCCTGAGTGCTACCTAAAGGAAATTTCTCTTCCCCAACAGGATAAAAATTGATTTTGGCAGCAATAGCGTAAAATTCAATATCGCGTAGTCCAAATAAGGTAACTCGATGTCCTCGCTGTTGGAGTTCATAACCCAAACTGCTCATTGGATTAAGATGTCCTGCACCTGGAGGACAAAGAATACCAAAGTGTTTCATTGCAATTAATTAATAAGGAGAGAAATTAATAAGATTCTCTTCTAGCTTAATTTACTTATTGAATTCAATCTGCGAAACCAGACTATAAATCTCTGAAGGAGTTTTTACTGGTGTTTGTGGAGGATCGATAGAAGGCCACGCTGTTTTTAATTGAGTCATACTCTCGGTGATAGTTTTATGACCTTCTGGATCTGTTTTACTTTTCTGATCCGCAATAGTTTTATACAGTTCCTCAGAATAGAGAACAAAACCTCTAGAATCTTGGTATTCTACAGCTTCTACGAATTGATTATTGGCGATCGCAGCCTCGTATTCCGCAGCAGCAGT
Source organism: uncultured Pleurocapsa sp. (assembly GCA_964393695.1). Lineage (GTDB taxonomy): Bacteria > Cyanobacteriota > Cyanobacteriia > Cyanobacteriales > Xenococcaceae > Waterburya. The sequence goes on along the minus strand of CAYMWC010000006.1, from coordinate 41,679 downwards.
TTTCAGCATTTCGACGATCACATCCATCACAAATTCTGGAGAGTTACGTTGCTCTTGAGGTAAAGCAGCGATCGCGCCGTCAATCGAGGTGACAGATTGTTTTAACAAGGTCTTCATTTCTGGAGACTCAGGGGCAGACAATGCTACATCATGTAACTGATTGAGGGTTGGCTTAAAGTCTTTTACGCCCTTTTGTGGCAATACGGTTGCAACCTTGCTATAAAGTTCATCTACAGGATGAGCAATATGGGGTTCTGCTTCCGCGTAGTTTTTGGCATCAATTAATTCTTGGGCTGCAATTAAATGACCTTTCATTAAACCAAGAGCAGTCATGTAGTCTACATCTGGATTTTCACTAGTAGTACCGCCACTTTCGCCGCCTTCGCCACCACTTTCGCCACCACTTTCGCCACCACTTTCGCCACCGCTTTCACCGCCACTTTCGCCTCCACTTTCACCACCGCTTTCGCCTCCATGACCTGCACCACTATGACCTTCTTGGGCTAACAATAAAGAGGTTTGAGAAGAGGGTGTATCTAAAACTTCGTCAGTATCTTGAGCATTAGTTGGCAAGGTTTGAGTTCCTACAGCAGTTGCGAAACTAAAAGCTAAAAATAATTCTATAGTTTTAATTCGAGTAGACATAAGTTAAGTAATGTATATTGATTTTAATGTTTCGATGATTCTGAAGTAGTACTTTACTATTAATTGAAAATTAAAGTCAATAAGTTTACAAATCATTAATCAAATTGCTAAATAAATGTATCTACTTTTGAACAAAAGCTATCAAGCTTCTTCGGGAATTACATCAAAAAATCCCATGCAACCATTTTCGGCAATCTCATCTTGGTGAGGATGAAACATATACTGTCCAGGATATTTATAGGTAAACTCAATAATATGTCGTTCAGCCGTTCCCAGAGTAATCACATCACTTTCTTCATCAGCATCTAGACTACGACCAGTGCGATATATTTGAAACATATTTGCATGAATATGAAAAGTAATAGCAGGATCATATTCAATCATATTGAGTAAATATAGACGAATTAATTGATTCTGATAAATGGGGATCGGATAGTCGCGATAATAGTTAGGTATGCCGTTAAAAGCATAGAGTTCATTACTTTGGTCGCCGTCTAAATCATAACCACCCATGACCATGACCATTTCGTCAGCTTCAGGACGACCTTCTGGGGGATCGACAATAAATAAACCATATAGTCCTTTACTTACATGACGAGTGACAGGAGCTACATGACAGTGGTAAGGATGAACACCATAGGGTTCAGCATCAAATTCATAAACAAAGGTGTCGCCTCTTAGTACCGAATCGACACCATCCATCTCTACGGGATGAATACCATGAAAATGCAGACTATGGGAATGACCATCTTCATTATGAAAAATAATACGAACGCGATCGCCTTCGGTGGCTCTTAGGGTTGGTGCAGGAACGCGATCGTTTAAGTTCCAACTCACATAAGTAATAGCACTATTAAGCTGTAGAGTAGTGCTGTGAGCAAATACTTCAAATTCTCTGACTGTACGTCCGTCCTCTTCTTTGACAGTGCCATAGTTAAAATCTCGTAAAATAGCCATTGGATCAAAACTTAAGTCCAAAATGCTATCTATGACTGGAATTGGGGGAATTTTGACAGGATTAGCAGCCTGAGCCTGACGAGCATTTAACTTGAGTGCCATAGTCGAAATACCACCCAACAGCAAACCCCACTGAAGAAACTGACGGCGAGTTTTCAATTCGCGATTTGACTGGAATAAACCTGACATAGAAATATATACACTAGATAATTTGTGAGGCTAGGGCAACAGATACTAATAAAATAATTGCATAAAATTTCTAATAAGAAAATTAAAGGATTTGGTTGTTGTTGAAAGAGACTCAAAAGAAAAATAAGTTTAAAGTTGCTTTTTTTGATTTACGTATATTTTCTATTAGACTAATTACTATATTGGGAGTACATTAGACTCGGCTCAGGCAACGTGGCATTTTTTTCTTGGGAGCGATAAATCAAAGTGGGCTTTTTTAATCGTTTTAAGCTTTCGCGGGACATGGGAATAGATCTAGGTACTGCCAATACTTTAGTGTATGTATCTAGCAAAGGAATCGTCTTGGAAGAACCTTCTGTAGTAGCAATTGACCGCAAAACAGAGCAGCCAAGAGCATTTGGTAAGGAAGCAAAATTACTGTTGGGACGCGCTCCTGAAGACATTGAAGCCTTACGCCCGCTCAAGGATGGAGTAATTGCGGATTTTGATGCAACCGAGGCAATGATTCATGAATTTGTTAAACGAGCTTTTGAAGGTAATCCTCTAGTTCATCCTCGCATGGTAATTGGTATTCCTAGTGGTGTAACTAAGTTAGAGCGTCGCGCCGTCATTGAAGCAGCTTCTAATGCCGGAGCTAGGGAAGTCGATCTGATTGAAGAGCCTCTAGCAGCAGCTATTGGTGCGGGATTACCGATTTCTGAACCCACAGGCAACATGATTGTGGATATTGGGGGCGGCACAACTGAGGTAGCAGTAATTAGCTCTCAGGGGAAAGTAATTAGTGAATCGATTCGTATTGCAGGGGATGAATTAACCGAAGCAATCATTAGTCAAGTCAAACAAGAACACAAATTAGCAATTGGCGAAAATACTGCCGAAATAATTAAATTGAAATTGGGTTCAGCTTGTGCTGTCGATGAGCAGGGGAAGACAATGGAAGTACGAGGTTTACATCTACTCTCAGGATTACCGCGCATGATTGAAATCAGCGAATCTGAGGTTCGTGACTGTTTACAAGAATCGGTTAAAAGTATTTTGGATGCGATTAAAAGAACTTTAGAGCAAACTCCCCCAGATTTAGCTGCGGATATTATTGATCGTGGCATCATGTTGGCAGGAGGTGGAGCAATGTTAAAGGGATTGGATACTTTAATTAGCCATGAAACTGGGATTGTGACTCATATTGCGCCTGACCCTTTAAGATGTGTTGTTTTGGGAACAGGTAAAGTATTAGAAGATAAAAGTTTAGATCGAGTTTTTAGCGATCGCACTATACTTACCTAAACCTCGTCCAGTTTGAAAGCTTTAGTTTTTAGGGAAAAGGGAAAAGGTAAAAACTTTTGACTTTTGACTTTTTTTAAATAGCGTATCTAAACAGAATTTAACATGAGTCGTTGGTGGGATAAATATGGTTTTCGGACAATATTAATTGCTGTGGCTTTGATAGTGGCATTGCTCGTCAAACAAACTCATGCAGGAGTTTTATCCGAGGTTTATTATTTTATTGTTAATCCCTTTCAATCCCAAACCCAACTGGTTTTAGAAGATAGACTCACCAATGCCCGCATTTTAGAGCTAGAACAACAGGTAACAGAATTAAAACAGCAAAATCAACAGCTAAAACAGTTATTAGCTTATAACGAAACTCAAACAACAGCCAATATAACTGCTCCTGTAATTGGTCGTAATCGCGATCGCTGGTGGGATCGAATTACCTTGGGTAAAGGTAGTGAAGAGGGAATTAAATCTGGAGATGTGGTGATGGGTATTGGGGGTTTAATTGGTCGAGTCACCCATGTTACCCCTCATACTAGCCAAGTGTTATTAGTTAGTGATACTAGTAGCCGAGTTGGAGCAATTCTCAGTCGTAATCGTCAATTTGGGTACATTCAAGGGAAAGAGGCATCAACGGTAGTTATGCATTTTTTTAATCAGGTAGCTGATATTAAACCTGGAGATGAAATTGCCACCTCTAACCTCAGCAAGTTATACCCTCCTGGTTTACCTATTGGTAAAGTTAAATCTAAATCTAAATCTCAACAACCAACTCAAGAAGCGATCACAGAAATACTTGTTGAATTAACTGCTCCTATTGATATTTTAGAGTGGGTGTCTGTTCAGCCTTTTCAACCCACAATCTAGATATTTCTCGTACTTGTAATACACCTTTAACTACTAACTACTAACTACTAACTACTAACTACTAACTACTAACTACTAACTA
>CAYMWC010000006.1:0-37564 GCA_964393695.1 uncultured Pleurocapsa sp. | reverse complement strand
TAACTACTAACTACTAACTACTAACTACTAACTACTAACTACTAACTACTAACTAATGCTAAATAACAACCAAACATCTATAGATATACTCAAAATTTTTAATATTCTCTTATTATCTCTTTCCGTATTTGTTTGTTCGATGTTAATGCTGTTTCATATTCCTGGGATGGAACTATTAGAAACTAATCCCAATTGGCTTTTAATTTGGCTGATTGCTTGGAGTATCAAACAGACAGCATGGCAGGGTGCGATCGCTGGTTTGATTATTGGTTGGATTTATGATGGTATTACAGTTAGTTCGCCTTCCCATGTGCTGAGTTTTGTTTTGGTAGGGGTTTTAACTGCTGGCTTACAAAAACAAAAATATCTGGGTGAAGATTTTATTTCTGTTGCCTTTATTGTCTTTTTTATGACAATTTTGGCTGAGACAGTTTTTGCTTGGCAATATTCGAGATATCATTTTCTCTCCCTTGCTCAAGTCAGTCAAAAATATCAAGAAATAGTAATTATTTCCGCCATTATTACCAGTCTTTGGAGTCCTGTTTTTTATTATCCTTTTAACCTTTGGCGCAATCAAATTCAGCGATTAGAAAAAAAGGTTCGAGGCTGAGTACCTAGGCCAAATTAATTTAAAATTTGGGTTAAGGAGGAAATAGATCAGCAAATAGAAAAATATTCTCAACAGATAATCAGTACAACACGGTTTCCGAATCGATTCATCAAGTTTAAAAAATTCCAGGTATTTTTAATATTTTTTTACAAAAAGAGTAAGCTTATGTATTGTAAATTACATTTAATCTCATATTTTTATTTATTATTAACTAATTAACGAGCAATAAAAGTAATTGTATCTAGCACGAGAATCCAAAAGTAAATACACTCTACTTAGTCTATTTTATAGATTTATAATTATGGTGATTTGTTTATGTCTTAACTTTACTAGATAGAAACTCGAAAAGCATATCTAATCGACAAAAACCGTGATCGATTAGTTTAATTTTGGGTTGATAATAGAGAAATCATTCTGGCATTTCACGAGCAACTTTTTTGCTAGAAAAAGTTAATTTTAGCCTGTGAAAAGATTGTCCCGATCTTAGATGTTGCCTTTAATATTTCAACTGTATTCCTAGTGCCTATGAGAGATTTGCATTAAATAGTTCATTCAGAATTAATTTGTCGAACAATATAACAAAAATAGACCCAATAATGAAGAGACGTAACTTTATCGAACTAACGGGTTATGGAGGATTGGGATTAGCGTCATCCTTATGGGTAAATCGTTCTGTAGCTGCGGTTGTCAATTCAGAACTGGCAGATTTACCAACTTTTGACTTTGCAACGATCAAAGTCGATCGCACGGGAAAAGAAAGACAACGTACCTATCATCGAGCTAGTCTTTATAGTGAGAATTTGGGGAACGATCAAAACTTGTCGATGGTATCGATTCCCGCAGGCAAATTTATGATGGGTGCATCGGCTAAAGAGGAATATAGTAGCGATCGAGAACGCCCATTGCATCGAGTTAGAGTAAGGTCTTTTTTAATCGGGAAGTATCCCGTCACTCAAGCACAATGGCGCATGGTAGCAAATCTTCCCAAAATAAATCGGGAACTGAAGCCCAATCCCTCCTATTGTAAAGGCGATAATCGTCCTGTAGATTGTGTTTCTTGGCTAGAGGCGATCGAGTTTTGCGATCGCTTGTCTGCACGGACGGGAAAACAATATCGCTTACCCAGTGAAGCCGAATGGGAATATGCTTGTCGAGCAAATACTCAAACTCCTTTTGCTTATGGTGCTACTTTAACCAGTCAATTAGCCGACTATGCCAGCATCTATGCTTATGCTGCGGAAACAGGAGTTCCCTATCGTCGAGAAACCACCAATGTAGGCAGCTTTCTACCTAATGCTTTTGGTTTATATGACTTACACGGCAATGTTAGAGAATGGTGTGCCGATCCTTGGCATGAAAGCTATCATGGCGCACCAATAGACGGTCGAGTTTGGCTAAAAGGTGGAAAGCAAGAATGGCGTACTTTGCGGGGTGGTTCTTGGGCAAATAAGCCATCTCACTGTCGTTCGGCACATCGATCAGGTTATCCAGCAGACTCGTTAAATCGGGCGATCGGTTTTCGAGTAGCAACGAGTTTTTAACTATCGGCAAAATAACTATGAAACTACAACACAATCTAGCAGGACTAGAAAACTTAGGAGAAATAGATTTTCAAAAGCGTGTCTTTGTCGTTCCCTGGGAAGAACGGATCTTCGGCATTCATGTGGCAATGATGGGATTGAGTAACCATTTAGAGAAAGATGCCGTACCAGATTATTCCCTGAGTAGCGTACCTACCTCTTTCAAAAGTTTCTGGACATGGGCGCATTTGCGTAGAGGCGCAGAGGGGCTAAATCCCTTTGATTATTTTAAATTGCGCTATTACGAAAAATGGTTGGGCGGTATCTCTAGTTTTTTTATTGATGAGGGCTACATTACCAAAGAAGAACTAGATAGCAAAACCGCACTTTATTTAGAAGACGGCAATTTAACTAATGCGCCTTTACCTAATAAACCAGCACCCGCGATCGATACACAAGTCATCAAATATCTACGAGAAGGAGATTCTCCCCAAAGAGATGTAGGTGTGAAACCTAAATTTGCTGTGGGGGATAAGATACGAGTAAAAAATGTCCCTCCTACCGAACATACTCGTTTACCAGGAAATTTGCGGGGCAAAATTGGTGCGATCGATGTTGTTTACGACGCACCCTACACTTACTTTTTCCCGACTACAGATGGTTTAGGCAAACCGATGCCAGTCTATAACGTTAAGTTTGAAGCTACCGAGTTATGGGGAGGCATGGTAGACCTGGAAAACCCTGGCATCCAAATGAAATTAGAACTAACGAATTGGTATTTATTGGACGTAACTTAAATGAAGCCCAGCTTCGAGAAGGTTTTTTAGCTTGTTTAAACTAAATTTGAACTAAAGGCGATCGTAATGAAAAAAGTAAAACAAAATTCTTTGGTACGTAATTTAATCTTAGCAACAGCACTCGTTGGTATTGAATTATCCATTGCAGCACCAGCTTTTGCCCATCATCCCCTCGGAGGGAAAATTCCAGCTAACTTTTTTGAAGGCATCATGTCGGGTTTTGGACATCCAATAATCGGTTTCGATCATTTTGCTTTTATTGTGGCTAGCGGTTTAATTGCCGTGGGTATTGCCAAAGGGTTATTAATTCCTGTAATTTTTGTCTTAGGAACGACTATTGGTACGGGTTTTCATCTACTGTTGATCGATTTACCCATCCCTGAAATAGTAATTGCCTCTTCTGTGATTTTATTTGGCGTTTTGCTAGCAATTCGCAATCGAAAACCCAAAATATCTTCGACTTATAGATCGATCGTCATTGGTTTAGCAGCGATCGCAGGTATTTTTCACGGTCATGCTTACGGTGAAGGTATTTTTGGGGCGGAAACCACACCTTTAATTGCCTATCTAATTGGTTTTACTCTCATTCAACTAGCGATCGCGACCTGTGCATATTTCCTAGCTCAAAGAATCTCCTTTAAATATCTAATGGGTTTTGCTGGAAGTGCGATCGCTGCCATTGGCATTGTTTTTCTCTCTTCAGCAATTACAGCAAGTTTTTAAACTAACTCAACGCGAATAGATGTAAATAGACAAGTAATTTTGCTTACCAGCTTAAATACTGATCGCCCAATTTGAATTATTTTTACTTGGCAAATGTTAATTAGTTATCATTTAAGAGGGTCATAAGCTAGTTAACTTCCATGCAACAAACAGATTCAATAATCATCGCTCAAAATGTCGAAAAGTGGTATGACAATAATTTTCATGTACTTAAAGGGGTGAATTTAGAAGTTAAAAAGCAAGAAGTTGTGGTAATTATGGGACCTTCTGGTTCAGGTAAATCAACTTTTATTCGGACTTTTAATGCTCTGGAGTCATATCAAAAAGGTAGTGTAATTATCGATGGTATAAAATTGTCTAACGATTTAAAAAACATTGAAGCTGTTCGCCGTGAAGTAGGCATGGTTTTTCAACAATTTAATTTGTTCCCTCATTTAACTGTGCTTAAAAATATCACCCTCGCACCAATATGGGTACGTCGCTATTCTCAAGCTCAAGCCGAAGAAATTGCCCTACAATTGTTAGAAAAGGTAGGGATTTTAGAACAGGCACATAAATATCCAGAACAGCTATCAGGAGGACAACAACAACGGGTAGCGATCGCTCGTGCCTTAGCCATGCAACCCAAAGTCATGCTCTTTGATGAGCCTACATCGGCTCTAGATCCTGAAATGATTAAAGAAGTATTAGACACAATGCGTAGTTTGGCACAAGATGGAATGACAATGGTATGTGTCACCCATGAAGTAGGATTTGCTCAAGAAGTAAGCGATCGCATTGTTTTTATGGATGAAGGAATGATTATTGAAACTGCTACTCCTCATGAGTTTTTTAATTACCCTAAAGAAGCCAGAAGCAAAAAGTTTTTAGCGCAGATCTTGTAGTGATTGCGTATAAGATGATCATAAGACCTATTACATAACTATCCAAAACCATGGAAAAAGTGAAGTCAAAAGTCAATCCCACAAGGGGACAATGAAGTCAAAAGTCAAAAGATAAAGTTCTGTGGAAATAACTTTTTTAGGTACAAGCTCTGGAGTTCCAACGCGATCGCGTAATGTTTCAAGTGTCGCTCTGCGTCTTCCTCAGCGTGCAGAAGTATGGCTATTTGACTGCGGAGAAGGTACACAACATCAACTACAGCGCAGCGAGATTAAAAACTCCCAAATTCGTCGTATATTTATCACTCATATGCACGGCGATCATACTTTTGGTTTAATGGGTTTGATTGCTAGTTGTGGCTTGGCTGGTAGTGGTCAATCAATAGATATTTACGGTCCTGAAGGTTTATCTGAATATCTTCAAGCTACTGCTAAATATTCTTACATTAACTTGGGTTCTCGCCTCAAGATTCATACCGTTAAACCAGGTTTAGTTTACGAAGATGAAGAATTTACTGTTAGTTGTCAGTTATTAAAACACCGTGTACCAGCCCATGGCTATCGAATTGCGGAAAAAGATCGTCCAGGTAAGTTTAACCTCGAAAAAGCCAAATCTTTGGGTATTCCACCAGGGCCAATTTATGGCAAGCTTAAGCGGGGAGAAATAGTAACTTTAGAAGATGGTCGCCAAATTAACGGTAAAGATCTCTGTGGTCAACCAGAAGTGGGGCGTAAAGTTGCTTACTGTACCGATACGGTGTTTTGTGAGGCAGCAGTAGAACTAGCTCATGATGCCGATGTTTTGATTCACGAAGCGACATTTGCTCATCAGGATGCCGAGATGGCATTTGATAAGATGCACTCCACTAGTACAATGGCAGCACAAGTAGCTTTATTAGCTGGGGTAAAGCAATTAATTATGACTCACTTTAGCCCTCGCTATGCTCCTGGCAATCCAATCCAGTTGAATGATTTAAAACAAGAAGCCAGAGCAATTTTTCCCAACACTAAGCTAGCTTACGATTTTTATACTTATGAAGTGCCGAGGCGCAGAGAAGCAATGCCAAAAGTTAAATTAAGTACTACTGCTTTAAAAAAGTAAGTAACAAGTGACTTCATTCCTGACTCCTTCACCCAGCCTAATAGCCACTTAGGTTAGATAGGCGAACTAGCGTTCTTTCTACTTTCTAGGACTTGTTGGTACTGATAGAGCATTTCTCGGCGTTTTTCAAGATTACGTCTTTGTCCTACCAAGGTTTCATCTAGCATTCTTTTTCGTTCTTGTTCTTGGTTTAATTGATTTTCTAAGTAGAAAAGCTCATTTTCGTTAGCAATATTAGCTTTTCGCTGTAGCTTTTTCACTTTTTGACGTTGCATTAAAAGTTCTTCTTCTTGCTCTTTTACTAATCGAGTCAAATCCAATAAATCTTGCTGCAAATTAAATACCATAGCCTCAAGCTTCTCTAAAGGAGCTACTCGAAGTTGTTCTTCATTCAAATCATTAGCTAGCCTGTCTTTTTTGGATTCATTAGCTAGTGATGAGATAGTCTCCCATAGTTCTTCTTTAGCAGTAATTCCTGGTAATTTATTTTGTTGTACAGTATTTAACTGTCCTTCTAGAGCATGATAATAATAAGAGCGTTGGTCAAATTGAGGTGCAACACCGTTAAAGACAATTCCCAACATATTTAGCCCTGATTGCTCCAAAATCTCTTTGGTAAAAGTTGCCTGAGAACGCTCTACAGTACCTGGTCTGACTACCAGCAATACTCCGTCAGCCATACGACCCATAATCGGTGCATCAGCAGTCAAATCTAAAGATGGGGTATCAAAAAGCACAAAATCATAACGTTCTGACCAATAATCCATTAGCATTCTCATTCTTTGAGAATCAAGTAAAGTAGCTGGAGAAGGAGCTAAAGTTCCCGAAGTCAGTAAATCGAGATTCGGCATGACTTCTTCAATAGTCATTCTGGGATCTAACTGTTCACCAATAACATTACTTAGACCGCTATGATTTTGTGTATCCCAAATACGGTCTTGAATTGGATTATGCAGATTGGCATCTACTAAGAGAACTTTATTTCCGACTTGAGCCATTGCAGCAGCCAGGTTAGCTGCTATGGCTGATTTCCCTTCTTGAGGTGCAGAACTAGTAATTACAATACTTTTAATCGTTTTATTATAGTTTAAAAACTTAATATTTGACTGTAGCATCCTATAGGATTCGCTCAGTGGTAAGGCAGGATAGTCTCGAACTACCAACAACGGTACTCTAGGATCTTGCTCAGAGCCAGGTAAGCTTAATAGCTTCAATTTGTCAATACCAGGAATTGCTCCTAACCCAGTGTAACCATATAATTGCTTCGCTTCTTCTATAGTTCTGATGGATTTGTCGCTAATTTCTAAGAGATAGATAATTCCAGCTGCTGCCATAAGCGCAAGAGAACCAGAAGCTAAATAACCAACGGCACGAGAAGATGATGGTTTATCAGGTACAACTGCATTAGAAATTACTCGCACATTACCAGGATCTTGGCTTTCTGCAATTCTAACTGTCTCTAGTTGTTGCGACAAAACATCGTAGGTTGATTCATGTGATTCTAATTGTCTTTCTAGCTGCCGTAGCTTTTGCTCTATTTTAGGAACTTTCTGTATTTTAGCTCTGCGGTTTTGTTCGATCGCAGTCAGACTATTAATTTGCTTGTCGAAACCAAGATTATTAGCCTCGAGTTGAATTAGTTTACTAGTCAGCTGCTGTTGAATTATTTCCGATTTATTTTCTAGGACTAGCTTTTTGGCTTGTTCTCCACCAACAGCTGTAGTTTGTTTGTCTAAAAGGTTTTTTAAAGAACTTACTTTTTTTTGTAATTCAATGACATTAGGACTGTTATTTGTAAACTTGGCTTGGAGGGTAGCTAACTCCGATTCTGCTGTTTGTAGTTTGGCTAATGTGTCGGTAATTTCGGGAGATTGACTAATAGTAGTCAAAATTACTGCTTCTTCTGCGGTCAATCCTAATTGGGTTCTAATGTAGCTTGCCTGGGAATTGGCATTAGCTTTCCCTGCCTCAGCTTTAGCTATTTCTGCTTGTAAATCTTTAACTCCCTCAATTAAAGCTTTGGTATCTTCATCAGGTTGAACAAATTCATTAGACTCTTTGAGTTGACGAATTTCAGCCTCCGTTTTACGTAATGCAGCTTCGACTTTAACTAACTGTTCTTCTAAATATTCTCTAGCAGAAACTGCTTCAGCTCTGTTTGCTACTAAATTATTTTCTAAATAATTTCTGACTAAAGTATTGACGATTTTGGCAGCTTTTTCAGGTTCAGTGCTGGTGTATGAAACTTGTAAAATGTCTGTAGCAGTGACTGAGGCTACTGTTAATGTTTCTTTGAATTGATTAACGCTTAATTTATTCCCTTCTTTATCTGTAAGTAGTAATTCAGGATCGTTAATGGTTTTTTGAATTAGAGGAACTGAGCGTAATACTTCTGCTTCAGTATCAATAGGATTACCTTTTTCGGCGATTGGTGAGAATCCTTCTAATGCCTTACTAACTTCGGTTAAAGATGAGCTAACAGTATTACCTTTAAACTTTAATTTTGCTTCTGCTTGGTATACATCCTCTTTTAAAGAGGTAGCAATTACACCTAAAGTTAGTACTGATAAAAACGCTACTGATCCAGGCAGCCAACGCCTCTTGATTATTTCCCAATATTGATCAGCACCTAAAGAAATTGGTGAAGAGTTCATAGTTAATTTTTATATGTTTGATGACGTTAATTTTGAAAAACTTAGAAAAAATATAAACTTTTAAAAAAAAATATACGTAAATATGCTGAAACTATAATAGCTGAAATAATTAAGAAATTAAAAAAATTTTCTTGAAGCTCAGCTAAAATTTCTAGCGACAAGTATATACAGCGGTTTGCTCAATCCTATTTTTGAGTTAAATCCATTACTGTTGGGAACGATATAATAAGCTCCTCTAGACAGACAATTAGTTTATTTAATATTCTTAAACTTAGTTAGAATATGCATCTTTGATTGCAGTAATAACTCTTTCTAAGTTGGCTTCAGTCAAATTAGATCCTGATGGTAAACATAGACCTTGGGAGAATAATTCTTCAGCCACCCCATTGTTAATACATTCACAATTTGCAAATATTGGCTGTAGATGCATAGGTTTCCAAACAGGTCTAGTTTCTATCTGTTGTTCCCAAAGTTGGAGACGTATTTTTTCTCGGTCAATACCTGCAACATTAGGATCAAAAGTTACACAACTGAGCCAACGGGTACTAGTGCCATAATCAGTTTCAGGCATAAATCCAATTCCTGGTAGATCTCCCAGAGCCTGTTGATAAATTTCAAAATTTCGGCGACGAGCAGCGACTCTGTCCTCAAGGACTAATAGCTGCCCACGACCAATCCCTGCTGAAATGTTACTGAGTCGGTAATTAAAACCAATTTGAGTATGTTCGTAGTGGGGTTCTGGATCTCTTGCTTGAGTAGCTAAGAATTTGGCTTGTTGAATTAAGTCAGCATCGTCAGAAATTAACATACCACCACCAGAGGTAGTAATAATTTTATTGCCATTAAAAGAAAAAATCCCTGCACGTCCCCAAGTACCAGGAGAAGTACCTTTATAAGTTGCCCCTAAAGCTTCGGCTGCATCTTCGATTAAAGGAATAGAATAGCGATCGCATATTTCTTTAATCGGTGCAATATCTGCACTTTGACCATAGAGATGCACCAATACTACAGCTTTGGGTAATTTTCCTAATTTGTCTTTTTGAGCTAAGGCATCTGCTAACAAATTGGGATCCATATTCCAAGAAGTGCGATCGCTGTCAATAAATACAGGTTTAGCACCGAGGTAAGTTATAGGACTAGCACTAGCAACAAAGGTAAAAGTAGAGCAAAATACTTCGTCCTCAGCTTTAACTCCCACCAACTTGAGAGCTAAATGTAAAGCTGCTGTACCAGAAGATAAAGCAGCAGCATGATCAGATCTTATTGCTTGGGAAAATTCTTGCTCAAAAGCATCTATATTAGGGCCTACTGGAGCTACCCAGTTAGTTTCAAAAGCTTCCTGGACAAATTTTAGTTCTTGCTCACCAATATGAGGTGTAGACAGCAGAATAGGTTTTTGCACTTGTGTTGTATTTTTTTTTATTTAAAAGTATGATTTTGTATTTTAGTACAAGAGAAAGATTAGTGTAATTCAATTTTTGGCTCACTTAAGAGGTTTGACTGATTACTTCTTGATAGGTTGCCAGGGTTTTGTCATACATATGTTGAAAAGTCAGTTGCGATTCATATTTTTGGCGACCGAAAGCACCCATACTAAGCCTAACCTGATCATGGCTGATTAAATAGGCAAGCTTTTGTTGTAATCTTTTAAAATCACCACGAGGAATTAAATAACCTGTTTGCTCGTCAATGACAATTTCTCTAACTCCACCGACATCAGAAGCTACTACAGGTAAACCAGCACGCATTGCTTCAATAATCGTACAGGGTAAACCTTCCCAGTTAGAAATTAAAGTAAAAATTTGTACCTGAGCTAAAATTTGAGCTATGTCTTTACGAAAACCTAAAAACTGAACTTTGTCGCTAATTCCCAGCTTGGCTACTTGTTGACGAATTTTGGGAACTTCAGGACCTTCACCGACCAAAATTAATTCGGCATCAATGTGTTGAAAAGCTTTAATTAAAGTAGCGTGATCCTTTTGTTGGTCAAAACGAGCGATCATCGCTATCTTGATTGGATGAGATTGAGCAGGATTCGCCCTTAAATTGGGCGAGGTATCTTGCATGCCATTATGAATCGTTATTAATTGCTGTGGATTTACACCAGCTTTCAACCCGATTTGACGATCATACTCAGAAACACAGATGATTTTATCTGCCCAAGGTGCTGTTAATTTTTCGAGCCAACGATAAATACTGCGGTTAGGTTCGGGAATGCCTGTAGTAAATGACCAACCGTGAACGGTAAACACACACGGAATCTTCGTAATCTGACTAGCTAAACGACCTAATAGTCCAGCCTTACTAGAATGAGCAGCAATTACATCTGGCTTAAAAAGCGAAATAATGTTTAAAATGTGGCGAAAACTTTTGCCATCTAAAAAAGGATTAATTGATTTACTTAAAAACTCGCACGCGATCGATTCAATACCTACTTGTCTTAAATCTTCATTGTATACACCTTGCTGACCAGTTAGGATTAATGCCTTATGCTGATCTTGTTGTAGAGCCATAGCTAAGTCTTTGACATGAACTTGCGCTCCACCTATGGCATCAGCCCTAGTGATTAAAAACAAAATGTTCATCGTTCATGGGTAAATTAAAACAGCATTTTATTAAAATGTAGGATAATTATAATCACAATACGTAAAGTAAACATAAAGCTTGCGTACTTTTTCTGATATTTTGTGTGTTTTTTCCGTTAAGAATCACCGCATTGGTAAACGGTAACATCAGTAATCTTAGTTGAGATGTTAAAAATAACAAGTTTGAGGGAACTATATAAGCAAGCGATACTGTCTAACGTGATTGTTACTTATGGGTTCTGCTACTGATTTATCATCAACCGCTTCTACTAAGGATTCTATGCCAGTGGTACAAACTTGGAATCTAGGTAAAGTTTACCAGACTGGCTTTTGGATGAATCAAAAAATAGAATCACTAAAAAATTGTTCTTTGAGTATTTATCAAGGTGAGACTTTTGGTTTATTAGGCCCTAATGGTGCAGGGAAAACTACACTCCTGAAAACTTTACTGGGTATTACCCGTCCTTCTACTGGTAGAGCGGTAATCTTTGGTAAACCAATTGGCGATCGCCATGTTAAACAAAAGATTGGTTATTTACCTGAAAATGCCTATCTGTATGATTTTTTAACTGCTTGGGAGTTTTTGGAGTTTATTGCTGGCTTATTTCAAATACCCAAGAGAAAGCAGCGTCAGCGTATTGTTGAGTTGCTTGACTTGGTAGGACTAGCTCAAGCTACTGCTCGCAAAAAGAAATTAAAGCAATATTCTAAAGGAATGCTCCAACGTGTGGGGATGGCACAGGCTTTGATTAACGATCCTGAAATTGTTTTTTTGGATGAACCTATGTCGGGATTAGATCCGATGGGACGCTATCGGATGCGAGAAATTGTCTTGTCCCTTAAACAGCAAGGCAAAACAATTTTTTTTAATTCTCATATTTTATCTGATGTGGAACAAATATGCGATCGCATTGCTTTTTTGGCTTTGGGAGAATTAATTTGTCAAGGATCTTTGGATGAACTTTTAGGTACGAGTAATGCTTATCAAGCGATCGTTGTGGGCGGTAACTCGGAAACCTTAGCTCCTTGGATGACTAATCTCAGTCAAGAAAATAATCGTTGGCATGGTCAATTAACGGTAGATCCCAATCAATTTATGACCAATCTCAATAGTGTTTCCGCTCAGTTAGTTAGTATTCATCTGGCGCGCCCATCTTTAGAGGAATTTTTTATGCAACAGTTAAGAGCAAGAGGTATTGAGGTAAGTCGTTAACTTTGTGGTTTAGACTAAGTTGAATCAATAGTTGTCATGACAATGCAATTGCATTACTATAAATAGGGTCTAATTATATAAAGCCCATGACTAAACCCATAGTTATAAAAACAGAATCTACTCTTACAGACCGTTATCAGACCACAATTCCTGCTTCTGTTCGTAAGGCTTTAGGCGTAAGCAAGAAAGACAAAATTTGTTATGCCATACATCAAGACGGTACTGTAACCATAGCCAAAAATAATGTTAGTAATGAAGACCCTGCCTTAGCAAAATTTCTCGATTTTTTAGCAACCGATATTCAGACCTCCCCACAAAATATCAAGGCGATTGATTCTAATTTAAAAGGGCGAGTAGACAGTTTAGTAGCTGGGCTGGAAGTTGCTCTAGATCAACCTCTTAACGAAGAGGATGAGTAAACTTGGCTAAAAATCGACCATTAATAGTTAACGGATGGAAAATATATGCCCACCCACTCTTTTTGAATCAGTTTGAAGAACTTCTAGCTACGGTAGAAAATTTAAGACAAAAAAATCTCGAAACTTATCGTAGTAAGAATGCGACTAAAAGACTTGCAGCCATAGCCAAATTAGTGTTTGAAATTATTCCTCTTGACCCATCGCGTACCGAATATCGCCAAGGGAAAACATTGGGAAAGGATTACAAACATTGGTTTAGAGCTAAATTTTTTCAGCAGTATCGACTCTTTTTTCGTTACCATCAAGGTTCTAAAATCATCGTCTATGCTTGGGTTAACGATCAAAAATCCCAACGAGCTTATGGAAGTAAAACTGATGCTTATAAGGTATTTGGAAAAATGCTAGACAATGGCAATCCTCCTAATGATTGGGACAGTTTATTGTCAGCAGCTAAAAAAGAGACAAAACGTTTATCCAAAACACTCATCTCTAAGCAAAATCTTGAGGAATGAAGGAATAAACTACTGCATCATGTAATTTCTCAGGAATTAGTAATCTATTCCTGCTGATTCCTTTTTCCCTCATCCCAACATTGAGGTCTAGTTTTTGGCCAGGCATTGGTTTCAGCAAGTGTATAGTTAGGATGACACCAAGGTAACCAGGGATAGACAAGCTCTATCGAATCACTAATAGCTGTAAAAAGTTCAGATACATCCGCCAAGGAATATTTTCTCAGAATAACCAAATCAGATTCTAAGCTATCAGATATCGTCATTAATACTTATCCACCACAAGTAAATACCATGCCTAATAACTGATGAGTCAGAGGCAAAGTATCCAAAATCATGCCGACACACAATAGCATCATATAAAAAATGGAATATTTAAACATTCCTCGGGCTAATTGATTATTAGTCGGATCTTGTTTCAATGCCCAAGCTTTAACTAGAAATTGATAACCGAGATAAAGAGCGATCGCGCCATAGACTATGCCTAAATTACCCAAGGGGTAGATTAACAATAAGCTACAGGGAACAACTAGTAAAGTATAGACCCAAATTTGCTGCACCGTAACCTCTTCCCCTTTAACTACAGGTAACATGGGTACTCCCACCTCCGCATAATCTTCTTTGATCATTAAGGCTAAAGCCCAGAAATGGGGAGGAGTCCAGAGAAAGATAATGGCAAATAATAACCAGGGAGTAAGACTCAAATTTCCTGTGACTGCTGCCCAACCAACTAAAGGCGGGATTGCACCTGCTGCCCCACCGATAACAATATTTTGGGTGCTATAACGTTTAAGCCAGTGAGTATACACCAGCATATAAAAGATAATACCTGATCCTGCCAAAATAGCAGCTAATAAATTGGCAAAAACGGTCAACACCGAAAAAGACAGAACACCTAAAACCGCAGCAAAAATTAGAGCGTGACGGGGTTGTACTTTACCCGCAGGGATCGGACGTTTCCTAGTCCGTGTCATAGTGTAGTCAATATCTTGATCGTAGATGCAGTTAAGTACCTGTGCCGAGGCTGCTGCTAATGTTCCTCCTAAAAGGGTAACTAACAATAATAAGGGATCTACTCTCCCGTCAGAAGCGATCCACATTGAGGCTGCGGTAGTGATCAGCAGTAAAGGAATAATACGGGGTTTGGTTAGCTGGTAATAGCTTTTGATTACTTCGACTAAGTTGTGATTACGGCGTGCGATACTTGTGCCTGTCATTATAATTTTCTTCCTAAGACTTACCTAAAATTTGGTTTGAACTGTGTAGGGTGGCTTTTTGCCTTCTTGATGCAGTCGCTCATGGGGGAGACCACGGCAGTCGCTACAACGGAGGACACCCCCGCAACGCGCTGCCTCCCCAAGACCCTTCGGGTTCTCCTACGGAGATGCTACGCAAACGCCAGTTGCTTCACTTGGGCAAAGCCCAAGACCGCACTGGACTCACCGCGTTGCATCGCTTTTGCCTTTCTCTCAACCACTTAATTTTGTAGTCATCGAACTTACGTTAAATTATTGATTGTGGATAGTGGTGATCTCGTACGGCTAAAATTGTAAAAGCTATTAAAACTCCTAATAAACTTGCTCCCACCGCTTGATGGATAACGGTTAAAGGTTCTACCTGAAGATGGAGTTTAAAAGTCGCAATACCGAGTAAAATTTGTATACTCACTAAAGCTGCTGCTGCATTCGCTAATACTCGCAGATTTGGTTGTAAACCAGGAGTTTTCCAGGCAAACCAAACTACAGCAATAGTTGCTAGAGTTGGCGGTACAACTCCTAAAATATGAGCATTCATTACACCACACAACTGAGAGCCTGCAAAACACTGATGTAATGCCCAACGTGAGCCGACTAACCCTCCCAGAATACTTTGTAAATAAACTAAAATTGTGGCACTTAAACCCAACCAACGCAGTTTACCTGCTGCTCTAGTGCCTTTGTAGGGTAACAAAGCTGTGCCGATCGCAATTAACGTACTAAAAAATAATAAAGCTGTGCCTAAATGGGCTGTGACAATATCAAAACGTAATAGCTCGGTAACAGTAAGTCCACCCAAAATTCCCTGAAAGATAATTAAGAATAGAGCAAAAGTAGCTGCCCAAGGTAGCCAACGAGGTAATATCTGTCGATACCACCAAGTTAAACCAGCTAGGGCGATCGCACTTAACCCAATTAGGGCAGCATCTAAACGATGAAACCATTCTAGAAATACTTGCAGGTTCATTTGTCTGGTGGGTACAAGTTGACCATAACAGAGAGGCCAATCAGGACAGGCTAGCCCTGCATTCATGACCCTAGTAGCACTTCCCACCGCCATTAACAGGAGAGTAGCGATCGCCATTTTCCAGACTAAACGACGTATCCAAACCTGGGGTTTCGAGGTTTCTTTGATCTTGTTGATTGGTGATTGAAAAACAGATTCGGTCATAGCAAACTCGATGGAAATCAATAGAATCTAAAATTGATAATTGCTAACTATTGTCGTGTTGATGATTGTTGATTATTTCCCTCTTTCTTCCTTCACTCTAACGACCTTTTTCTAATAGTTTTATCTTTTTAGATATTCTTCAGATTGAGTCCCAAAATACTGAGAATAAACCACGGATTTATAAAGAAAAAGTTAAGTTTGCTGCGAAATCAAAATTTTTGGGTTACCCCTAATCAGCTAAGGTTGCAAGAGATCCCAAATAAAAGCTAAAGAATAAACCTCAACGGTAAAAAAAATAGTTCAGGATCTGTCCTTCTGAGAGTAATTTGTTTTAACCTAATTAATGTAGGCAAAATAATATTTGTAGCTGAAATTTTAGTCTTAGATTCCATCCACAACTTTTTTTTGTAAGTAATAAATTATAGGCAGTCAGGTTTCAAAACTATTAGCCAGTACTTATTCAGCAAACACTAACCTCAATTCCTAATCGTGAATATTCCTAGCAATATAATTACTCTCATCGCCGGTGTAGCTCTTACCTTACTCAGTCTATGGTACGGTCAAAATCACGGACTGCTGCCCGTAGCAGCTTCTAGTGATGCAGCGGAGGTAGACGAACTCTTTAACTTTATGATGACCATTGCTACTGGTCTGTTTCTGTTAATCGAAGGAGTATTGATCTATTCCCTATTCAAATTTCGTCGTCCTCAAGGAGATACTACCGATGGACCACCATTAGAAGGCAATGTACCTCTAGAAATCGTTTGGACTGCTATTCCTACTGTAATTGTTTTTATCTTAGCCATTTACAGTTTTGAAATTTATAACCGTATGGGAGGCTTAGATCCAATGGTGTCAGGAGATCCTGGCCCTAACCAACTAGCTCATGCCCATCACCACTCTGCTCAGTTGGTAGCCTTAGATCCTCAACAGCAAAATATAGCTTTAGGTCTAGGAGTTTCCCCAGACTCAAAACAGGGAATCGAACCTTTAGAAGTTAAAGTTAATGGTATCCAATATGCTTGGGTATTTACTTATCCCGAAAGCGGAGTTATCTCTGGGGAAATACACGTCCCAGTTGACCGTCCTGTAGCCTTAACTATGACAGCAGGAGATGTAATTCATGCTTTCTGGCTACCTGAATTTCGGATTAAACAGGACGTTATCCCTGGTAGAGAAACTAAATTAGTTTTTACTCCTAATAAAGTTGGACAATATCCTGTAATTTGTGCCGAATTATGTGGTGCATATCATGGCGGAATGAAAACTCAGCTTTATGTGCAAAGCCAAGAAGAATACGAAAAATGGATTCAAGACAATACCTTTGCCATGAATGAAGACTCTGAGCAATCTCCTGTTGCGGTTAATCCTACACCTGTATCTGATCAAGAATTTCTTGCTCCATACAGTAATGATCTTGGGGTAAATGCAGCAACTCTAGCGCAATTAAAGCCATAGTCAGTTAGTACTTTGTCAATTAATTAGTAATGGGTGAGTTCTTAGTTATTAGTTTTTAGTTCAACTAAAAGACTTGATATATCTACTCTTTGACCCCTAACTCCTGACTTCTACATTCAGCCTAGTAGCAACTTAGCTTACTGGAAGCTATAAAAAAAGCTTAAAGCTTATAGTGAGACAGTTACGTTGCGGAGGTATCCTCCGTTGAGTAAACTGTCGAACCCGAAGGGCTTACAGCTTATAGCTATCACAACAGATTAATTAAGTTTTTTACATTAAACCAAGAATGAGTACAACAGTTGAAAAAAATGTCCCAACTATAGAAAGTGGACATGATGAACATCCTCAAAGAAAGTGGCAGGATTACTTTGGCTTTAGTACCGACCATAAAGTGATCGGTATTCAATATTTAACCACTGCTTTCATTTTTTATTTTATTGGTGGCGCATTAGCAGAAGTGATGCGGACTGAACTTGCTACCCCCGATCCTGATTTTGTGCAACCCGAATTTTATAATCAGTTGATGACCATGCACGGGTCAATTATGCTGTTTTTGTGGATTCTTCCTGCGGGGGCAGGTTTTGCTAATTATCTGATTCCTCTAATGATTGGGGCGGAAGATATGGCTTTTCCTCGTCTTAATGGGGTGGCGTTTTGGATAATTCCCCCTGGTGGAATCTTTTTCCTTTCTAGTTTCTTTTTAGAATCAGGAACAGCCCAAGCTGGTTGGACATCTTATCCTCCCTTAAGTTTGGTGGCTAGTAAGTGGGGAGAAGAGGTTTGGATCTTAAGCGTCTTACTCTTAGGAACATCTTCTATTTTGGGGGCAATTAACTTTGTTACTACTATTTTGCTGATGCGGATGCCCGATATGGACATTCACAGTATGCCCTTGTTTTGCTGGTCGATGTTAGCAACATCCGCCTTAATTATACTAGGTACTCCTGTCTTAGCAGCAGCCTTAATTTTACTTTCCTTTGACTTAATTGCAGGGACGGCATTTTTTAATCCTGCGGGGGGAGGAGATCCAGTAGTTTACCAGCATATGTTCTGGTTTTACTCCCATCCTGCGGTATATATTATGGTTTTGCCGTTTTTTGGCGCAATTTCCGATATTATTCCCGTTCATGCCCGTAAACCCATCTTTGGTTATAGAGCGATCGCCTATTCGAGTTTGGCAATTAGTTTTCTAGGTCTAATTGTTTGGGCGCACCATATGTTCTCTAGTGGTACTCCTGGCTGGTTACGGATGTTCTTTATGGCAACCACTATGATTATTGCTGTACCCACAGGCATTAAGGTCTTTAGCTGGTGTGCGACAATCTGGGGCGGAAAACTAAGTCTCAACAGTGCGATGCTCTTTGCCTTTGGCTTTCTATCGTCTTTCTTAATTGGTGGTTTGAGTGGGGTAATGTTGGCTTCCGTACCCTTTGATATCCATGTTCACGACACTTATTTTATTGTCGGTCACTTCCACTATGTTCTCTTTGGTGGCTCTGTGTTTGGCTTATTTGCAGCAGTTTATCACTGGTTTCCGAAGATGACGGGGCGGATGCTTAATGAAACCTGGGGAAGAGTTCACTTTATTATGACCTTTATTGGGTTTAACATTACCTTCTTACCTATGCACCCCTTGGGTTTACAAGGAATGAACCGTCGTGTTGCTCTTTATGATCCTCAGTTTCAAACTCTCAACATAATTTGTACTATTGGGTCGTATATTCTGGCATTATCTACCTTTCCTTTTATTATTAATGTTGTTTGGAGTTGGATCAAAGGGCCAAAAGCTCCTCGTAATCCTTGGCGAGCTTTAACCTTAGAATGGCAGACTGCTTCGCCTCCCATTATCGAGAACTTTGAAGAAGAGCCTGTTTTGTGGGCAGGCCCTTATGATTACGGTATTGATACGGAAAGTATTGACGGGGAAGAAGATGTACAAGATATGTTGGCAGCAATAACCGCCGAAGGAAGTTAATCAGTGACCAGTTATCAGTGGAGTCAATCAACAATTCAACAATTAACAATTAATAAATAGCTATTTATGCAAAGTTCAACTGTAGATAATCAATCACAAATAGCGATCGCTTCCGAACATGAGGCAGCAGAACATCATGGACATCCAGACTTGCGGATGATTGGGGTGTATGTCTTCCTGGTTGCCGATAGTATGACCTTTTTGGGCTTTTTTGCAGCCTTACTCATTTATCGAGCAACAATGCCTGTTTGGCCTCCCGAAGGTACACCAGAATTGGAATTATTAATACCAATTATCAACACTTCAATTCTAGTAGCCAGTAGTTTTGTAATGCACCGAGGACAAACTGCCCTGAAACAAAATGATATCAAGGGCTTGCAAGTTTGGTTTGCCATTACCGCAGCGATGGGCGCACTCTTTCTGGGAGGACAAGCTTATGAATATTTCCATGCGGAATTTGGTTTAACTACTAACCTGTTTGCCAGTTGCTTCTATGTCCTGACTGGATTTCACGGTTTACACGTAATGACAGGAGTGTTATTAATTCTCTCTGTGCTATGGCGATCGCGCGCTAAAGGTCATTACACCAGCAGCAGTCACTTTGGCGTGGAAGCAGCCGAAATTTACTGGCACTTTGTTGATGTTATTTGGTTAGTCTTATTTGTCTTGGTCTATCTAATTAATTAACATTAGATTTTAAAAATTGGGGCGTTTTTCTAGCGTCCCTATATTTTTTTTATGTTTGGTTTTACTTGTTTTAAGGGCGATCGCGCTTTGCCAACAAAAGATATTTTCCATGGTCTTATAAATTTAAATTAACTAAGTATCGTCAAATAACTAAGTATTGTTTGACCTGCATCAAATAAACTATTACCAAAAGTTAAAATACCTTCTTCGTGTCCACTCATCACAATAATTTGTTGTTCTTGAGTGGGTTGTTGTTTACACAGTCGGATAATTTCTTCTGACATCTCTGGTGTACCATAAGCGCAGTTGGGATTAGTAGTGGGGACAATGTTTAGTAATTTGCGCCACAGTTGACCATGATGAACATGAATTACAGCATTAACTTGTGGTTGGGCAACATAAATTGCAGCATGGGTTAAAGTTTCAGAAGAAGCTTGAATTAATCCCTCGCAGGTTACATAATTTTGGTGCCAGTCAAAATCAATTACTTTAGTGTAATGTTGTACTGTAAGTTCGGCTATTCCCCCTGTTTGTGTTCCTGAGATGATTAGCTGCTGAGATGGGACAAGACGACGGCTAATGTTACCAAACCCAATCTCATTGGGATATACACCGATTAGCCCTAACTGGTATAGCTGCGATCGCCATTGATTTAATTCCACAATATCTTCTTCAGTAATTGCTGGTTGATTGTGCCAACGACAATGATATTTTATGTAGCCTTCATCAATCATAGAATGTAGTTTAAAATAGTTATAGATATTACACAATATTCAGTAGAAATAGTGGTCAAGATTACGGCTTTTACCACTACATCTTGATAACTAAAAACGATAAATTGAATAGAGAAGATAAAGAAATATTAACAAGAAGAGGAGTTTTCTACACTATGTTTGAATACTTCAATGAAAAAGCTATAAAAAATGTTGTATTAGCTCAAGAAGAAGCCAGAAACACAGGGCATAACCTTGTAGGTACGGAACATATTTTATTGGGAGTGATTGGGGAGGGAACATCAACAGCAGCAGAGCTATTAGGAAATTTAGGTATCGAGCTAGATAAAACTAGAGATATCGCTATGGAAGTGATTGGTAAAGGTTCGGGATTTATTCCTGCCAATATTCCCTTTACCCCTAAAGCCAAAAAAATTCTAGAGCAAGCTTTTAACGAAGCACGTCAGCTAAAGAGTAATTTTATTAGTCCCGAACATATCCTTTTGGCAATTGTTAAGCAATCTGATAACATGGCTGCCAAATTGTTGACCAAACAGGATGTCGATTTAAGACAATTACGGACAGATTTAATTAAGAAATTAGGTGAAGCAGAGGTAGTGGCTGCTGCTGCTAGTACAGAAAATCCCTTCGGTTTTGGTGGTGGCAGAGAAAAAGCAGTCAAGTTGGCAGAGTTTAGTATTAACCTGACAGACTTAGCCAGAGAAGGAAAACTAGACCCTGTAGTTGGTAGAGATACAGAAATCGAGCGTGCTGTCCAAATTTTGGGTAGAAGAACCAAAAATAATCCGATCTTAGTAGGAGAGCCTGGGGTAGGTAAAACAGCGATCGCCGAAGGACTAGCTCAAAGGATTGTTGATGGTGATGTGTCTTTTCTTTTAGCTGATAAAGAAGTGATCAGTCTGGATATGGGTTCACTATTAGCAGGAACTAAGTTTCGAGGCGAATTTGAAGAACGACTCAAGACAATTGTTGAGGAAGTGCGCAAAGCAGGCAACATTATTTTGGTAATTGACGAAATCCATAATATTGTTGGTGCAGGAGCAATGGGTGGCGCAATGGATGCTGCCAATATGCTCAAACCAGCTTTAGGTAGAGGTGAAATTCAATGTCTCGGTAGCACCACTCTCGATGAATATCGTAAGTATATTGAACAGGATGCTGCTTTAGAACGTCGTTTTCAAAAAGTTCAAGTGGGTGAGCCTTCTGTAGACGATGCGATCGCCATTCTCCAAGGTTTACGCAAAACCTATGAAGATTTCCACAAGGTTAAATATACCAATGCAGCAATTACAGCAGCAGTAACACTATCTGAAAGATATATTAGTGATCGTTTTTTACCCGACAAGGCGATCGATTTAATCGATGAAGCTGGTTCTCGGACGCATCTCAATCACTGTTTACAAGGTAAAGAAGAAAATCGTGTTGATGTTCCTACCATCAATCCTGAAGCCTTGACTCCTGTAGTTGATGAAGAAGCGATCGCCAAAATCGTTGCTGCTTGGACTGGTGTACCCGTCACCAAAATGACCGAAACCGAATCCGAGGCTTTACTTTATCTAGAAGATAATCTACATGAACGAGTTATTGGTCAAGACGAGGCTGTTAAAGCCGTTTGTCGTGCTTTACGTCGCTCTCGTTCGGGATTAGGCGATCGCGATCGTCCTATTGCTAGTCTCTTCTTTTCTGGCCCTACAGGAGTCGGTAAAACTGAACTAGCAAAAGCTCTAGCTACTCAAATGTTTGGTTCAGAAGAGGCAATTATACGGGTAGATATGTCTGAGTACATGGAATCTCACACCGTCTCCAAGCTAATTGGTTCTCCTCCAGGGTTTGTCGGTTATGACGAAGGCGGACAGTTAACCGAAGCAGTACGTCGTCAACCGTACACTATTGTCTTATTTGATGAAATTGAAAAAGCCCATCCCGATATCTTTAATTTGATGTTGCAGTTACTTGATGATGGTCGTCTTACCGATGCTCAAGGACGCAGAGTGAGCTTTAAAAACACCATTATCATCATGACTTCCAATATCGGTTCTAAAGTTATCGAAAAAGGAGGTAGTGGTTTAGGTTTTGATTTCTCTGGAGATCAAGACGAAGCGCAGTATAACCGCATCAAAGAGTTAGTTAACCAAGAACTGAAGAACTATTTCCGTCCTGAGTTTATTAACCGTCTCGATGAAATTATTGTCTTCCGCCAGTTAACTAAGCCCGAAGTCAGACAAATTGCTGATATTTTACTCACAGAAGTATCGAGTCGATTAAAAGAACAGCGCGATATTACTCTGGGGGTAACTACCGCATTTGCAGAGAAAGTAATTGAAGAAGGCTTCGATCCTAGTTATGGTGCAAGACCATTACGTCGGGCAATTATGCGTTTTTTAGAAGATAGCCTAGCAGAAGCAATTCTCTCTGGTCGAGTTAACGATGGCGATAATGCCCTAGTTGACATTGACGAGGCTGGTACAACTACTGTTTCGGCTGTACAACAGCAAGTTTTAGTAGAAGCAACTCGCTAAATCTAATTGAATTATTAAGGTGGGCGATCGCCCACCTTTTTTTTGTGTCCAAATAATATGACTTTTCTAGGCTAAAAAATCAATTTTATTAGTCAGTTGATAGTCAGGAAAAACTCGACTCAAACTATCAACAGGAATAGATAAATGCGATCGCAAAATCTGATAAAACACATCTCTAAAATCTGTAGTAATAGCTAAATCACGGTTTTGATGCAGTGCGCTTTGGCTTAAACCTTGCCATTCTCCATACACTTTACCACCACGAATTGCGCCACCCAAAAGCCACATAACATTACCGTATCCGTGATCCGTCCCTCTGTTACCGTTTTCTGCGACAGTGCGACCAAATTCTGACACGACAACAATGACAGTATCAGAAAAAATTGGCTCTAATCCCTTAACCAGAGTTGCCAAACCTTGACCTAAAGAAGGTAACAATCGATTGAGAATCTTGTGTTGATTAACATGAGTATCCCAACCAGCGACTTCCATAAATACTAATTGAGTTTTGGCATTGCCCAGCATTAGTTTGGTTACGTCCGCAGCATCATCAGCAAAAGCATTAACGTTTTTAGCTCCGCGACCAGCAGCAATCATTTCCTGACCCAACTCCGCCACAATTGATTCTCTAGTTTTACGTCCATCCTGATAAGCTTGGCTTAAAGCATCTGTGCCACTGTATAAAGAACTAAAGGCTTCATTGATTCGAGGATTATCTGTAGCAATTGGTGCTGTGGAATTAATCCCAGGCTTGAGGTTAGCTATTTGCATTTTCCCCCTGAGAATATAGGGAGTAATTATACCAACATTCAGAGCCTTGGTTGCTTCTTGTTGAGGTAATTCAGCCAATAGTCGGTTCATCCAACCATCTTGAGTACTTGGGATACCTGGAGTCCCGTTTTCTATATAATCCTGAGCCTGAAAATGAGAACGTTCTACTACTGGTGAACCACTAGAATGCACAAAAGCTAAATTCTTCTGTTGCCAGAAAGGTATCAAATCTTTAAGTTCAGGATGCAACCCAAAAAAACCATCTAAATCGATCGCGCCATTTGTTTCTTGAGGATAGGGAATGGCAATAATTGGTCGAGCTTGATAATAATCTGGTTCTTGATGGGGAATAACGACATTCAAACCATCAATAGCACCGCGTAAAAATACGACGACTAGACGTTTGCCGTTGGCTGCTTGAGCTTGGTTTTGAGCGACCCAGGTATTACACCCCAGAGGCATTAGCATTCCTGCCGTTGCTAAACTAGCTGTAGTTAACAATTTTCTTCTTTTCATTAGGACTCCAATTTAATTTTTTAACGATACATTGCTTCGGGACTACCGAGGATTAGAGCGTTACGAAGCCTGGATGGACTTTGGGTAATTACTTGTTGGGTGTGTTGAGAAAATTGTCCAAAATTAGCTGCTAATTGTTCGTATTCTATAGAATAGTCTCTATTCAAAGAACCATTCGCGATCGCAGTCGCCAAACCAATCCTTTGTAACATTGACTGTGGGTTTAACCAAGCCTCTTGGGTATTTTTATAACCAGTAGGAGGAACACACATATACATCGGCATTGATAGCTGGCTAAGCATACCTTTTAACCGCTTAAAATCAAGCTGTTGAACTTCGCTCATACGAGCTAGAGAAACTATATATTGATAGGGAGTTTTAAACTTTTGCTTGTAATAGCTAGGATCGTTAAATTCTCGACTATGGATGAGAGTATCGAGAACAACCTTGATATTGCCATTACTATCCAAAAATTTTTGTGCCAGATTATCTACTAAAGATTCTGGTGGGTGATCGGCGACAAAATATTGCGCTAATTTATAACTAATAAAATGAGCAGTAGCAGGATGAGTCGCTAAAATATCTAAGGCTTTTTCCCCTTCTTGTTTTCCCTCAGCACTAATGTTGTGACCTAAAAATACTTTTTCACCTTGATCGTGGCGATTATTATTAAAGATGAAACCATTTTTATCAACTCTTTTGCTTCGATAATTAAAACTCCAGCCTGTAAAAATTCTGGCCAAGGCGATAATATCGTCTTGAGTATAACCACCATCAACACCCATAGTGTGTAGTTCCATCAACTCACGAGCATAATTTTCATTCAAGCCGTGATAAGCTCCCTTTGCCCCAGGACTATTAGGCGCAGTATTTAGCTGATTATCTAAATATATGAGCATAGCTGGATGGCTTGCTGTCACTTCCAACAAGTCACGAAAATTACCTAAAGCATGGGTACGTAGAACATTTTCGTAATCGTTTAACCATAAATTGATAACATTTTTAGCACCAAACACATTAAAGTGGTTAAACCAAAAATCTACCATTACTTCTTGTAATTGACGATTAGAATAGATGGCTCTAGCCAATTGTGCATAAGTAGCCTGATTTCTAGTCTCTCTATTTAATTTATTAATTGTTGTCTGGATTTTTTCCTTTTGCTCAACAGATAACTGGGAATTTTTTTGTTTTTTAATGCTAGCAACTATGTTTTGATGTAGTTTGCTCGGATCTTGCTTGATTAAATCTAAATCTAGTTGGGCTAAATGCTCATTTAAGAGCGGAGATTCTGGCACAAGTTCTGGGTTAAGTTGCGACTGGATATAGGCTTCAATTCCTTCAACTTTAACTTGTCGTATTTGCTCAGAAGTTACACCAAAGCTCAATCTTTCTAAGATATGTCTCATACGAGGCTGCACCAAGTCACTATTGGCTGCTGCTGGCAAAATCCAACTAAGCCACAAGATTAAGCCACAAATCGATATTAATATCCACTTTTGTAGTTTTTGTTTCATCTTTTTTAATTAGGCTATTCAGACACAAGTAGTAGACTCATTATTCTTTAGTTAGGTTCACTCAATTTTTTTTAATATTCTTAAAAAATGATTAATAGCTTCCTACCATAGGTCTTTCATTTTGTTGTTCAGGTGTCTCTAAAGTAATTCAAGAAATTGATTTTGACCAGTTTTTAAAGATTCAAATTATTGTAAAATCCTTGTATGCTAATTAATTAAGCATCTAAACATAATTAGAGCTTTTTTCAAGTTATATCTCTAAATCTCAGTTTTTCAGTAAGTCTTAATTATTGACATATTGATGGTTTTTTTGTTTTTTGCTTCTCTCAATTAGGTAATTTATTGTGCAGCAGCTACTTAATCGCCAGGAGTTAATTTGTTGGTGTTAATAAACAAATATTTCAAGGGAACAATACAAATATCAGGCGTTACTTAATCAGAGTATGAAATATACAAATCATTAATTTAAAGTGCATTCTTAAAAACTTTATAGCTGCTAGCTATAAACCTTATTAGTCACAGTTTTATACTTTAAATCAGCAACGCCAAATATCACTCTACCCTCATACCGTTGATTAACTAAATATGTTGAAATTATTTAACTACCAGACTTGTTTATTAATTAGTATTTGCTTAGTATCAACAGTACTTATTGGTTGCCAAACTTCAGCTATTCCAGACAAAAAAGTGACTCAGGACTCTTCAACATCCGATAATCAACAGCAAAATTTTACGGCTATACCAGCAGTTGCTCTCGATAACTATTCTGAAAATACTGATAACAGCTTTCTAATCGCCACAAATTTAATTAATCTTCAGCAAGGTGAAGAAGCTTTGGCTAAATTACAGGGTTTAGAACAAGAACACCCTTTACTTGCTGCCTATGTTTTACTTGCTCAAGGAAAAGCTTATCAACTAAAACAAAATGAGCAAGAAGCAGTAGCAGCTTGGCAAAAGATTATAACTGAATATCCCAATTCTCCAGCTAGCGCAGAAGCTTTATATTTATTAGGTAAATCCAATCCTAGTTATTGGCAACAGGTAATTGAGCAATTTCCTGCTCATCCTCGTACTCAAGAAATTGTCCGTCAGCAATTGAGTCAAAATCCTAACCAGCCGAAATTAATGGCAATTTTGGTTAAATATACCCCCGATGATCCAGGAATAGATAAGCTGAGAGAGCGTTTAGTTAATGAATATACGAGCCAATTAACCCCTGAAGATTGGCAAGCGATCGCTGATAGTTATTGGTTAGCATGGGACTATGGTAAAGCAGGTCAAGCTTATACTAAAGCTCCTGTTACTGCTCGTAATCTCTACCGTGCTGCTAGAGGTCATCATCTTGGCAATAGTCCAGCTATAGCCCAAAAATATTATTTACAGTTAATTAAACAATTTCCTGATGCGCCAGATACAGGTTTAGGTTTACGCCGTTTAGCGATGTTGCTTGAGCCAAAAGCAGCCTTAACCTATCTCAATTTGGCAATTCAGAAATTTCCTCAAGAAGCACCAACAGCCCTGTTAGAAAAAGCAGAAATACTCGATACACTTAGAAGTCCTAAATCTGCTAACCAAGCCCGTCAAACAGTTTTGACTACCTATCAAAACTCCGAAACTGCCGCGGAATATCGTTGGTATATTGCCAGTCAAAAAGCCGAAACAGGAGAATTTCTAACCGCTTGGCAATGGGCGCAGCCAATTATAGTTAATAATCCCGATAGCGCGATCGCTCCCAAGGCTGGTTTTTGGATTGCTAAATGGGCAGAAAAATTAAACCGCCCCGAAGATGCAACTAAGGCTTATCAATCAGTTTTAACTCGTTTTCCTCGCTCCTATTATGCCTGGCGATCGGCTGTAGCTTTAGGTTGGAATGTGGGGGACTTTACAACTGTACGCAATCATATTCCTCAAGTAGTTAAAGGGAGTCGTATTAATCCTCCAGGAGGCTCAGAAACGTTTCAACAGCTATACAAACTAGGATTAGAATCAGAAGCTTGGGCGCAATTTCAGACTGAAATTGGTGATAAAACGGAATTAACTGTGGCTGAAGAATTTACCCACGGTTTGCTACAACTTTATCAAGGCAAAAATCTACGGGGTATCAATCAAATTGAGAATTTAGAGTCAGATACACCAGAAGACCAACAACAATGGCAGCAATTACGTCAAACTTCTGAATATTGGCAAGCTCTTTATCCCTTTCCCTTTGAAGACACTATTCTTAAATGGTCACAACAACGCCAGCTCAACCCTTTGTTAGTTACAGCTTTAATTCGTCAAGAATCTCGTTTTGAACCAGAAATTGAATCTTCGGCGGGAGCATTGGGCTTAATGCAGGTAATTCCTCCCACAGCCAAAACCTCAGCCCAGAATATTGGTTTAGCTAAATATTCTCTCACTAATCCAGAGGACAATGTGAATATCGGGACTTATTATCTCGACTTTACTCATCAGAAATACAATAATAACTCTATGTTGGCAGTAGCTAGCTATAATGCAGGGCCCAATGCCGTAGCTAAA
This sequence comes from uncultured Pleurocapsa sp., assembly GCA_964393695.1. Taxonomy (GTDB): domain Bacteria; phylum Cyanobacteriota; class Cyanobacteriia; order Cyanobacteriales; family Xenococcaceae; genus Waterburya. The sequence continues at coordinate 9,430 of CAYMWC010000006.1, read as the reverse complement.
TGGGTATCTCGTTATGGTTTAAAAGATGCTGATCAATTTGTCGCCAAAATCCCTTACCCTGAAACACAAGGTTATGTGGAATCAGTGTTTGAGAATTATTGGAACTATATGCTGGTTTATAATCCAGAGGTTGGGAAACTATTTGAAAGTTTACGAGTTTAAGAAAATGTTCAATAGACTTGTCCGACAATTAACCTGAAACCCTGATTATGCTTGGGATAAATTTTAATTTTCGGACGGGTCTAATGTTCAATGTTCAATATTTTAACTTCTGCCCTTTAAAGCTTTACGAAAATTACGACGATAGGATTTATTACTGGCTAATAATACGGGCCACAACAAAGCTAAAGCAACCTTCTCTGGCAAACTAGGACTGAAGTTAGTGCGATGATAACCAGATAAAAACTTCCAAATTCCGCCAGCATAAGCTACCAACAAAATAAAACCAATCAAATTCATCTTTATATACCAGCCAATTCCATCAGTAAACCAACAACAGTTATATTCTAACAATTGTAAATTTTTCTTCCCTTTAATCCTAAATCTTGATTTTTCTCAATCTACTTATCTGAGCAGTGTTCTAAAATACTCAGTGAATATGACCCATAATTTGGAGATTTAGGGGTGTAGGAAAAGACTAGATTTTTATAGTTGCCAAAGACAAAAACCACACAAAGCCAATCAAAATCAACCAATAAGCAAGGAGGTACAATGCGCGCAGTGCTAATGGCTGGAGGATCGGGGACGAGATTGCGCCCTTTAACTTGCGATCTACCCAAACCGATGGTGCCAGTACTAAATCGCCCCATAGCTGAACACATCATCAATCTCTTAAAACGCCATCAGATCACTGAAATTATCGCTACTCTTTATTATCTACCCGATGTCATGCGCGATTATTTCCAAGATGGTAGTGATTTTGGAGTACAAATGACCTATGCCGTAGAAGAAGAGCAACCTTTGGGGACAGCAGGCTGTGTCAAAAACATTCAACAGTGGTTAGATGATACTTTCATCACTATTAGTGGCGATGCTATTACAGATTTTGATTTACAAGCTGCGATCGCTTTTCATCGTGAGAAAAATTCTAAAGCCACACTAATTTTAACTCGCGTACCTAATCCTGCGGAGTTTGGGGTGGTCATTACTGATAAAGACGGCAGAATTAAGCGTTTTTTAGAAAAGCCTTCTCTGAGTGAAATTTTTTCTGATACGGTTAATACAGGTACATATATCCTTGAACCAGAAGTTTTAGATTATCTTCCAGAAAACGAAGAAGCCGATTTTTCTCAAGATCTATTCCCTTTATTACTCCAAAAGGGGGAACCAATGTATGGTTATATTGCCGAAGGTTATTGGTGTGACGTGGGGCATTTAGAAGCCTATCGAGAAGCGCAATATGATGGACTAGCAAAAAAAGTTAAATTAAATTTTCCTTATTACGAAAAATCGGCAGGACTTTGGATTGGCAATAATACCTATATTGATTCTAGTGCGGTGATCGAAACACCAGCCTTAATTGGTGATAATTGTCGTATTGGAGCGCGGGTAAGCATTGAAGCTGGGACTGTGATTGGTGATAACGTAACTATCGGCTCAGATGCCGATCTCAAACGTCCGATTATTTGGAATGGCGCAACTATAGGCGATGAAGCTCATTTACGTGCTTGTATTATTGCTCGTGGTACAAGAATGGATCGTCGAGCGCAGGCTTTGGAAGGTTCAGTAGTAGGAAGTTTATCTATTGTAGGAGAAGAAGCTCTAATTTCTCCTGGAGTTAGGGTATGGCCCAGTAAAAGAATTGAATCTGGTGCGATTCTCAATATTAATCTAATTTGGGGTAATACTGCTCAACGCAATCTGTTTGGACAACGAGGGGTATCGGGACTGGCAAATATTGACCTGACTCCCGAATTTGTAGTTAAGTTAGGTGCTTCCTATGGTTCAACTTTAAAATTGGGTTCGACAGTAATTGTTTCTCGGGATCAGCGAAGTGTGTCGCGGATGCTTAGTCGAGCAATCATTGCAGGTTTGATGTCGGCGGGAATTAATGTGCAGAATTTAGAAGCTACAGCTATTCCTATTGCTCGCACTTTGATGATGACCAATCTGATGGATGTATCAGGAGGAATTCATATTCGTCTCGAACCTAATCGACCAGATTATTTATTAATTGAATTTTTTGATAAACAAGGAATAAGTATTTCTAAGTCCCAAGAGAAAAAAATTGAAGGCACTTATTTTAAAGAAGATTTACGACGAGTTGATGTCCAAGAGATTGGCAGTGTTAGTTATCCCAGTGGCGTTTTAGATATTTATAGTCGTACCTTTGAAAAATATCTCAATATCGAGGCTGTTCGTAATAGTAGCTCCAAAATTGTGATTGACTATGTGTACGCTGTATCTGGGGCAATTTTACCGCAGCTTTTGGCTAAGTTTGGCTGTGATGCAGTAGTACTAAATGCTAGTTTAAAAGAAACTGCTATTTCTGCTACCCAGAAAGAAGTGCTATTGGATCAGTTGGGTCAAGTAGTAGAAGCTCTCAAAGCTAATTTTGGTGTCCAGGTATCCGCTAACGGCGAACAGTTTATTTTGGTAGATGAGGCTGGTTTACCAATTCGAGGTGAAGCTTTAACTGCTTTGATGGTTAATACTATTTTTACCGCTAATCCTCGCAGTACTGTCGTAGTTCCTGTTCATGCCTCTAGTGCCGTAGAAGAAATTGCACGTCGTCATGATGGCAATGTAATTCGGACAAAGGTTAATCCTACAGCTTTGATGGAAGCTTCTCAAGATAATCCTAATGTAGTCTTGGGTGGAAGTAGCGATATGGGTTTTATTTTTCCCCAGCTACATCCTGGTTTTGATGCCATGTTTAGTATTGCTAAATTGATTGAAATGCTCACAATTCAAGAGCGATCGCTGGCTGATATTCGCAATGATTTACCCAATATCTGTCATAAGTTTTGCTCACTACGTTGTCCTTGGAAAGTCAAGGGAGCTTTAATGCGCTTTTTGGTAGAAACTCATCCTACCGAAAACATAGAGTTAATTGATGGTGTCAAAATAGTTAACCCACACAACGATAACTGGGTGCTGATCTTACCCGATGCAGGTGAGCCGATAGTTCATATTTATGCTAATAGTAGCGATCGCAATTGGGTCGATGAACAGTTAACAGAATATCGTCAGCTAGTCCAAAATTTTGTTGATCGCGAGCAAGGTTAACCTAAAACTGCTATTACAATGACGAAGAGGTGAAAGTCTTTAAAATAAATAGTACAATTGTTCAGAAAGTTTCCAGCAATTTTAACTTAAGGAGTAGCAAACCCATGAATAGCTGTATTTTGATGGCACAAATAGTTAGCGATCCTGAATTACGCACTACTCAAGATCAAATGACCGTATCCTCGATGATGGTTGAGTTTGAACCTTCTAGAGAAGGGGAAGAACCAGGCAAAGTACAGGTTGAAGGATGGGGCAACCTAGCTGAAGAAATGAAAAACAACTATAGCGCAGGAGATCAGATCATTATTGAAGGGCGATTATCGATGAATCTTTTTGAAATGCCCGAAGGATATAAAGAAAAGCGTGCTAAGCTTGTTGCTTCTCGTATTTATCCTCTCAGTGGTGGCAGTTTCAATGCCTCTAGCTATCAAGCTACTGCTCATTCTCCCAATAATGTTGTGGATTTCGCTTCTAGTCCTCAAAAAGAAGCTGCACCTAAGTACACTCCTGAAGTTGAAGCGACTCCTGAGCCGATTGCTCCTGGTAGTAGTGGTGCTAATGAAGACTGGGATGAAATTCCCTTCTGAGTTTTATTTCACGCCTTAAAAACAATAAGCACCCATCTTATAGCTATTTTGGGTGCAATATTTGTATGTCAGCTTTTTATAATTATGGAACTAAATACAGAAATCAAAGGAGAAGGATTACCAATTCTCTGCTTACATGGTCATCCTGGTTCTGCTGCTAGTATGTCTGTATTTACTAACTATCTAGCTCAAAAATATCAAACTATCACTCCCGATCTACGTGGTTATGGCAGGAGTCGCTATCAAAAACAATTTCTGATCCAGCAACATCTGACAGATCTTGCAGAATTACTAGATAAACATCAGATTGATAATTGTTTACTGCTGGGTTGGTCATTAGGGGGAATTATCGCCATGGAATTAGCCCTAACAATGCCCGAAAGATTTAAAGGTATGATTTTAATTGCTACCGCAGCCCATCCCCTTAGCAGCCATCCTCGCCCTACTTGGCAGGATTTATTATTTACTGGTATTGGCGGCATAGTTAATTACCTTAAACCAGGTTGGCAATGGAATATCGATACTTTTGGCAAGCGATCGCTTTTTCGTTATTTAATTAATGGTCATTCTCCAGAATCTTATTATTATCTTGCCAAAGAAGGTACTCCCGCCTATTTCCAAACCTCGAAGGTAGCTACCACAGCTTTATTTACCGCTATTAGACAGGGGTATAATCGCTTAGAAGACTTACACCAGATAGATATTCCCTGCTTGATGTTATCAGGAGAAAGCGATCGCCATATTACCGCTGACGCTAGTCAAAAAACCGCTCAACATCTAAACAATTGTCAATATATTAACTATCCCCAAGTCGCTCATCTCTTTCCCTGGGAAATTTCCACTCAGGTTTTAAGGGATATTCAACAGTGGTTGGATCGTTATGATTTTTAAGGATTTAGCTTCAAATTATATCAGGGCGTATGCCTACGCCCCTACTGACTTTTGACTTACACAGGCGGTAACTCTAGGGGAATCGCGCCCATATTGCCTGTGCGGAAATCATAGAGTATTTGACGAGCAACTCTTTCTTTGTCTCCTTGGTAAAGGCGATCGCTTGCTGACTGAATAAAAGCTTCTCCCGTCATTCCTGTAGGGTCAAGATTAAAACGAGATTTTAATACCTTGTCATAGTTTAAATCAATTAGTAAATCCACAGCAACAGCAGCAACAATTTGATTATCATAGGATGCCTGCCCAATATCTTCACAAATGGCTAATTTTACCGCATCATCCTGATTTTCTAATCGCCAAGGAATTACTCCAGGAGCATCCAATAGTTCAATTTGGTCGTCAATTCTCACCCAGCGCAATTCACGAGTCACTCCTGCGCGACGCTCACTGGCGACAACTTTTTTACCCACTAAACGATTAATCAAAGCCGACTTACCCACATTGGGAAAACCGATTACTACTGCTCTTACAGGACGAGGACGCATACCGCGATCCTGCCGACGTTGATTCATTGCTTTTCCTGTTTTTTGGGCTGTGCTTTTAACTTCTTTAACCCCCTTTCCTTGTTTAGCGTTAGTAAAATGGGGTTGTTCTCCCTGTAATTGAAACCATTTTGACCATCCCTGTTTAGTAGATTCAGGAATCATATCCATACGGTTTAAAACTATAATTTTGGGCTTATCACCAATCCAGCGATCGATTTGAGGATGATGAGAAGCCAGAGGAATCCGCGCATCCAGTATTTCTAAAACTACATCAACCCGCTTAAGTTGTTCTTGAAGTTGCTTTTCGGCTTTGGCAATATGACCTGGATACCATTGAATAGGAGGAGCAGACATAGGTAAGTAATAGGTAATAGGTAATAGGTAATAGGTAATAAAGTTTAAGTCTAATTAAAAGTGTTAATCAAAAATAAAACCCCATAGATCAATAAGTCTAGGGGTTATGCTTGTTAATAATCAATCATTAATAGAAAAAAGCTTAGAGCTTACAGCTTATAGCTATGTTAAGGATTGACAATATATTCAGATTCTAGAGGCTTTACTTTACCAGTTGTCACTAGAGCTTGGTAGATCATAGCTGCTACTTCAGCGCGAGTTGCCGATTGATTAGGATTGAGAAAATTTTCATCCATTCCAGGAGGATTAACAATTAATCCTGCTTCTGCTGCTGCTGCTACATTTTCTTTTGCCCAATCTGGTATACCTGCTCCGTCGTCAAATTTTTGTAGAATTTTATTTGCGTCTTGGGATGGTTTTAAACCTAATCCCGTGGCTAGAGTAACTAATACTTGATAGCGAGGAATGTCTTCTAAAGGACGAAATTCATTGTCAGAATAACCTTGCATAAAGCCAATCCCTACTGCTTTATCAACATCGGCTGTAATGGCATTATTATTAGTTACATCTTTAAATTTCTTAATTTTTTGAGTTTCAGGCTGCATATTAAAAGCTTGACTGATTAAAGTCGCCATACCAGCTCTGGTGATTAGCTTATTGGGATTAAAATCTTGATCTTTTTGAAAATCAGGAACTAATCCCTGCTCGCTCATCTGCTCGACAAACGGATAAGCCCAATAGCTAGGGGTTACATCATTAGGCACTTTAGTAGTTGTCTGGGGTGCTGTGTCAGAAGTATCTGTATTAGCTTTACCAGTATTGCCATCTATCTTGCCCTGACGATTAGCATTAAGTCTTGGCAAGGTTGCTACCCCAGCTAAAGGAGCTAGCCTCGTTCCCAAATTAAGTTCTTCAGATTGAGGTTGTCTTGGAAAAGATAGATTTGACTTTTGTGACTGAGGAGCAGCAGCAGTTAATGATTCAGGCTGAAGCGATCGCTCTTTTAATGAACTATTATCCGCTTCTGTCTCGCTCATACTAGCCGAGTTATTGGTGCTGATACCTCTATTATCAACACCTAAACCAATTGCTGGGGTTTGATCTGCAGAAAGCAAGTTAGCATTTTTGCCTAAGCCAAAATTATTGGCAAATTTGCCTTTGGTGTCGCCCAAAGTCCAAAATAATATTGCACCAATGGTAGTAAAGGCAACAATTATGGCAATCATTTCATCAAACGTCACTCCACCAGCAGTTCTTTGCCGACTCTCAGGGGGAGGATTCTGTGGTTCTTGAGGAGATGAATTTGTCATCAGCTAGGCTCCCAATTCTACAGTGATACTTTAAAAATAAACTAGGTTGCAGATATTCTTCAAAAAATAAGTTTATATTTTTAGGTTTGCAATAAAATAACTGCTTGCTTAAGTTCCAGGTAAAGAACGCAAAGATTCATCCAGATAAGTGCGATCGCCTAATTGTTTTAACATTGGCCCATATTTATCGAATTTTACTACACTAATGGAAGCTGCTGGCATATCGATGCGATCGCGATATCTTCCTAAATCGATTCCCAAAAGACTGCAAAGAATAATCCGAATCGTCGCTTTATGAGAAACCACTAAAACATTCCCGTCTTTATATTTCTCTTCAATTTCGGCTATCACCAAAGAAGCACGGCTAGCAATTTGAACTGCCGTTTCTCCACCTTTAGGCGCATTCCAGGCTGGTTCTGTTAACCAATTTACATAATCTTCTGGATAATTTTGTTGGACATACTCTAGGGTTTTCCCTTCCCATTCACCGTAACGAATTTCTTTTAATCCATCTCGTAGTTGCATCTCCATACCCACAGTATCGCATAAAGGTTTAGCCGTGGCGATCGTTCTTTTCATGGGACTGACATATACTGCCTGCCAAGGTAGCTGATGATAAGCATCAGCAAAGGCTTGCGCCATTTGCAACCCTGCGGAGGTTAATTCGGGATCGAGGTCTCCACAATAACCACCACTACGGCTATAAGTCGTCTCGCCGTGTCGCATTAAATAGAGAGTTAATGTCATCTTGATACTAACGAGATTTAAAAAATAAATAGAGTTAAACAGAAGTTTAGTATGGATTGAGCCATCCTTGATTAAGACCTGTTATTTCTTGAAAGAAATGGTTAAAACTTTCTTAATTAATTGGGAACTATATAAATAACAGTCAACAGAAAGCTTAAATAATGGAATTTTTAAATTCATCTATCGAACAGCTAGTCACAGAAATAATAGCTGTAAATCATGCTTGGAAAGAAGCCAAAGATTTATTTGACGAGTCTGCTTCTCCATTGGCTAATTCTCTAAGAGATTTAAAAGCACGTTTGCAGGTAAGGCTTTTGCGTAGCTATGCACCAGATAGGGTTTATTTGAAGGAGGATACAAACTCAAATTCAGATTATAACGAACCTCTGTATGGTTTGCAGTTGGTGGCATCAATAAATGGTAGAAAAGATGCTGCACATATGCCGATTAGAGTTGCACAAGAAAATTTATCAGCATCAGAATTACAGCAATTTGTTCAAAGCTAATTTTTTAGGAGATAGTAAGAAATGGTTAATATTATCTTTTGCTTGGCTATTGTTGGAGTAGCACTTTGGATTGGTTTAAAAGAACAAAAATTCATAAGTGATTATCAAAAAGAAGATTGTGCCACACTCAAAGAATCTATTGATAACTTAAAGCAATACAAAATAAACAACAAAAGTATTACACAGCCTCAAAAAAAAGAAACCGAAATTATTAAATGGCTAACTCAACATTTCAAAGGAGAATTATATGCATCAGGATTCAAGCCAGAACAAGATAAAAATGGGGATTTCATTTTACTTTCTTACCCATCTTTTTTAGGAAAACCAGTACCTCGAAGTCCTGTTACTTTTGCTCCTGCTTTATTAACTGCAATTGGTATTTTAGGCACTTTTACTGGCATCTTCCTGGGATTACAAGGAATAGATTTAGGAAATATAAGTGAAACTCAACAACTTATCTTAGCTAGTCAAAAGCTATTAGCAGGAATGAAAACAGCTTTTATAACTTCTTTATTTGGAATGGGTGCTGCTATTTTTTTCATTTTATATTTATCTTGGGGAGAAAGAAAGCGTACTAAAATTCGTAACAAATTACGTAGAGAATTAAGCAATATTGCTTTTTTAGAAAATCCCAATCGTCTTTTATCTCGTTTAGATAACGAAGGGAATATAGAAATTGCCAAAACGCTACAAACTGTTGCTGATAATTTATCTGGTTTAAATGGCTTAAATGCTGATGTTATTGCTAGTGCTGTTAAAAGTTCGATCGCATCACCAAATAGTCCTTTAGTTTTAGAATTAAAACAACTTATAAATAATACATCGGGTTTATCTAATTTAACTCCAAATGCGATCGCGTCTGCAACAACAGATAAATTTACAATTTTAATTAATCCCATTTCTGAAGAAATAAAACAACTTCGAGAGCTTCAAGAAAGTCAAGGACAAACTGTAGAAAGTTTAGTTAAACAATTACGTAACGAGTTAATTGAGCCTGTAGTTACTAGATTAGACCAAAGTGCTGAATTAACTAAAGAAGCATCAGTAGCAGTAACCAATTTGAAAAATGAATTAGGCGGTATTAGTCAAAGTTTGGCTGGTGCAGTAGAAACCATTCAAAGTTTCCAACAGGATACTCTAAGTCGCCTTCAGGAATTTGCTGCTAATTTACAATCTATTCTCGGTCAATTCCGTACCGATACTCAAGAGACTTGTCCGAAAAATAAATTCGTGAGAAAAAAGACGGTAGAAATAGATTTAGT
>CAYMWC010000005.1:0-64708 GCA_964393695.1 uncultured Pleurocapsa sp. | reverse complement strand
CCCAAGACCGCGCTCGTTCGCTAAATCAGCAACACCGTCATTTTTATATCGTCAATTGTTTCTCTACTTCATCCCAATGTTTATTTAGGATGGTGATCAATTAATTTTTTAAGATTGGGTTTGAAAAAGCTATGGGTTTCAAATTGCTCTCAGAACATCAACTTTCATCGGAAGCTCGACAAAAACTAGATCTGTTATATCGAGATGTTCAGACTGAAGCAGAAAGATTTCTAGGCTACCCGTGCAATGGATTATTTGACTATTCCCCCTTGTTTAGATTTCTAAGATATCCGCTTAATAATGTTGGAGATCCCTATCTTCCCAGCAATTATCACCTCAATACCCATGACTTCGAGTGCGAAGTATTAGAGATTTTCCGCCAGCTTACCGATGCAACAGACGGAGCGACTTGGGGATATGTAACTAATGGTGGCACTGAAGGGAATCATTACGGATTGTTCTTAGGGCGAGAACTGCTTCCTGAAGGACTGGTTTACTATTCTCAGGATGCCCACTATTCCATAGATAAAATTCTCCGCTGCCTAAATCTTCGCAGCATCATGATTCGTAGCCATGACGACGGACGAATGGATTTAGATGATTTGCGCGAAACCCTTCGCATCCATCGGGATTTACCGCCCATCGTTTGCGCTACCATAGGCACGACGATGAAAGGGGCTGTAGACGATATCGCTGGAATTAAGAACATTTTCAGAGATTTGGCTATTCACCGACACTATATCCATGCTGATGCAGCACTAGGAGGTATGATTCTGCCTTTTGTCGATAATCCTCCTCCCTGGAACTTTAAAGCAGGCATCGACAGTATTGCTATCAGTGGACACAAAATGGTGGGTTCGCCTATTCCCTGCGGTGTTGTTTTAGCTAAAAAAACTAATGTCGATCGCATTGCCCAGAGTGTTGAGTACATAGGTACATTAGATACTACTTTAAGCGGTTCACGTAATGCTTTAACACCTCTGTTTCTCTGGTATGCATTTCAGACGGTTGGTATTGCAGGATTTAAGCGGATTGTACCTGCTTGTCTAGAAGTAGCCGACTACGCGATCGCGCAACTAAACAAAATTAATCGCCATGCTTGGCGTTATCCTTACTCCAATACGGTTGTCTTTGATCGCCCTTCCCCAGAAGTGACTCGATATTGGCAACTTGCCTGTCAGGGTAATCTCTCGCATCTGATCACTATGCCTCATGTAACCTCGACTCAAATCGATCAATTAGTGGCTGATATACTCGCCTCTGAGCCAATTGCTCCTTTGCCTACCTTATCTGTTACCAGTGCTTGTGAGCTTGTTACCTCAACACCAGAACAAGACATCACTTTAATAGGAACAGCCAACCATAACTTACTCGCCGAAGTGTCCGCAGCCTTGGCTGCTGAAGGACTTTCTATCGAAAATCTGACAGCCGTGGCAGTAGAATCGTCAGATGTGGAAGTGGTACGAATGCAGGTTGACAATCGAGAACGCGCCTTACAAATCCTTAATCAAAACCTTGATATTGGTCGTTGCTACGGACAAGCTCGTCCTTTTGGAAACCAGGAAGCAACTCAGTTTTTGAGTCAACTTGACTATCAATCTGTTAGCGAAGATGCCTTGCTTGTACAACTGGAAGATCGTCCAGGTGCGCTAGCAGAACTTCTAAAATTTTGTCGCAGCGAGGCAGTGACGATCCGCAATCTTCGAGTTTTATGGCGAGGACAGGGAAAAGCCGTAGTGGCGATCGCATCTACAGCACCTGATGCTTTAAAAACTCTACTCAAAGAGCGAATTCTTATTTCTTAGGAACACTATGACTTCATTACGTGGCGTTAAGTCAGTTCTGCTGGTATGGCAGGCATTAAAATTTTAAAAGTTGTTCCTTTGCCCACCTTACTACTAACAGAAATTGAGCCTCCGCAGCGTTGAATTAGCTGTCTTACTAAAGTTAAACCCAAACCTGCACCTGTTAACTTTTCTTGAGTAATTGGCTTGGTACGATAAAAACCGTCAAAAATTTTGTTGATTTCTGTCTGAGGTATACCTACGCCTGTATCACTAACAACAATTTCCACATATTCGTTTTCGTTTTTGAGGGCTGCTTGCACAAATACTTTACCCTTAGGAGGAGTAAATTGCAGACTATTATTGAGTAAATTAATCACAATCTGCCGAAACCAAGGATTAGGACAAGAAATAGGGAGAAGATGCGCCGAGATTGTATATCCTAACTGAATCTCTCTTTCTTCCGCTAAAGGTTGATAGGTGCTGACTATACCTGGCACAATATCATCTAAGTTTAAAGCTTCGGCTTCGATGGGAGTATCTAGCTGTAATAAGTCCAATAAGCCACCTACTAAAGAGTTCTGGCGATCGCATTGATCGCTGACCATTTGCAAATAACGTTGACGTTGTTCTCCCTTGATTTGTTTTGATTCTAATAAACTTAAAGCCGTTTTCATGTAGGTAATCGGCGATCGCAATTCTTGCACGAGATTATTGAAAAAATCTTCCTGTAAATTTAAAACAGTTGGGCTTTTTTCGTGCAAATGATTGGGTTTTGCTAAAGATTCCCAAGCTTTTTGTACTGCTTCGCTATGTTCGATCTGCTTTAGAAGTAGCTCGTTTAACAGATAAGGTTGAGTCATTATCTGAGAGTTATTAAAGTTCAAGCGCAAATTATTAATCGAACCAGTATCAGTTAGTAGGTTTTGTTGAATTCCTGAGAGAATTTGCTCAACTGTTTGAGGATCGAAGCTAGAAACCATTTCTAAATAGGGCTGTTGCAATCTTTTTCCTGAAGCTTCAATCCGAATTTTGCCTTTTTGCCATTGAGCTAAAAGTAAACAGTAAAAGTGAGGTGCTAAAACTATTAAAAAAGATTCTCGTTGTAATAGCGAATTTTTAGGAAAATTTAAGGGAGTGATTGGAGTTTTTGTCGTTTCTTGCTCTAAGAATCCTAAAGATAATTGATTTTTGCTACTATTGCCTACATAAATCCGCTCTGCATTACCTTCCTGCTGTAATTTTTGTATTTGATGAAGCCAGCTTTTTGTCTGAGGTAGTTTAACCCAAACTATTGCCCGTAGCTGTTTTTCTACTACTAAATCAACAACAGAAGTAACATAAGATTTTAAAGTTTCTGCACCAATAGATATAGAAACCAAAGGTTTATCTAAATCTTGAGTTAATTGGTACAAAGAAGACTCAGAAGTAGCAATGTTCATATTAATTAAGAGTTATTTCATCCTGTATAGCAGAATGACAGACAAAGACAAAAATAGAAATTTACTGTTGGTAGAATATCGATGAAATAGTCTTACAGCAGGATTATCGAGAATAATTAACAACTATTACAGACAACTCCTCAAAGTGGCAACTACAGATTGAGCTAAAGCTTCTAAATGATAACCGCCCTCTAAGCCAAATAGAGGACAATTTGTAATTTGTAATATGGATTTAGTTAATAAATTGTAATCAGTAGGTTCTAAAGACATATCTGCTAAAGGGTCATCACGATTAGCATCATAACCTGCACTAACTATTAAGATATCTGGCTGCCAATTTTGCCAAAAAGGAATAACTTCTTGTGCAAAAACTTGTTGATAATCAGCAATTTTACTCCCCGCTACCATAGGTAAATTAAGAATATTTTGATATTGACCATGCTCATTTTTATTACTACCTGTACCTGGATAACAAGGGTGTTGATGGAGAGAACAATAAGCAATGTAGGGATTATCACGGACAATAGCTTCTGTACCATTACCATGATGAACATCCCAGTCTAAGATGCCGACGCGTTTGACTCCTGGCTTGGTTAAAGCATATTCCGCTGCGATCGCAGCATTAGAAAACAAACAAAACCCCATCGCTGTATCTCGCGTTGCATGGTGTCCTGGAGGACGAGCTAGCACAAACGTAGGTCGTTGATTGTTTAATACTTGATCTACTCCGTCTAGCCAAGCACTAACTGCCAAAAGAGCTACTTCATAACTCCGTTCAGAAATAGGTGTATCTCCATCTAAATATCCACCACCATTGGCTGCAACTCTTTGAATACGCTCAATATGTTCTAAAGTATGAATTTTTTTGATCTGAGTTAATACGTCTGTTTGAGCAACGGGAGTCGGTAATTGCCACTCAAGCTGATTACGCCATTCTAGCTTTTTTAAGGCTTCAGCGATCGCTGTCAATCTTTTGGCTTTTTCGGGATGTCCATATCCCGTGTTATGTTCTAGAAATTCTGGTGAATAGATAACTGAAATCATATTAGGAAGATGAAGAGTGATATTTCTTTAAGCTTAAATAATTTCACTGATTTTTTTACTCTACATTCAACCAAAATTAAACCGAGCAAAACAGCTACCGAAGGAAAGTTTTCAGATGAATCGATTAAGTGATAATCTTGAAAGTGGCAAAATTTTACACTTAATTAAGATTTTACCTGCCATATAAAACAGCTAACCACCAAGTAGATTATTAAAAAATGGTAGCCACCACAGATAAAACAAACATTGGTAAAATAACTCAAATTATCGGCCCTGTATTGGATGCCGAGTTTCCCAGCGGCAAAATGCCCCGTATTTATAATGCTTTAAAAGTAGAAGGTAAAAATCCTGCGGGACAAGACGTTTCAGTCACCTGCGAAGTGCAACAACTACTTGGTGATAACCAGGTTCGTGCTGTTGCCATGAGTGGTACTGATGGATTAGTCAGAGGCATGGACATTGTTGATAGTGGCGCACCTATTAGTGTTCCCGTCGGCAAAGCAACTTTAGGTAGAATTTTTAACGTTCTGGGCGAACCTGTAGATGAAAAAGGTCCAGTGAACGCAGATGAAACCTTTCCTATTCATCGACCTGCTCCTAAATTTACTGATTTAGAAACTGCGCCCAAAGTATTTGAAACTGGTATTAAGGTTGTAGACTTACTTACTCCTTATCGCCAGGGAGGAAAAATTGGTCTATTCGGCGGTGCTGGTGTTGGTAAGACCGTGATCATGATGGAACTAATCAACAACATCGCCATTCAACATGGTGGTGTATCCGTGTTTGGCGGTGTAGGTGAGCGTACTCGTGAAGGTAACGACCTTTATAACGAGATGATTGAATCTAAAGTGATCAATGCTGATAACCCTGAAGAATCTAAAATTGCTCTGGTTTACGGTCAGATGAATGAACCACCTGGAGCGAGAATGCGCGTTGGTCTATCGGCATTAACTATGGCGGAATATTTCCGTGATGTTAATAAACAAGACGTATTGCTATTTATTGATAATATTTTCCGTTTCGTCCAAGCTGGTTCAGAAGTATCTGCACTTTTAGGTCGTATGCCTTCGGCAGTAGGATATCAACCTACTCTGGGTACTGACATGGGCGACTTACAAGAACGTATTACTTCTACTAAGGAAGGTTCAATTACTTCTATCCAAGCAGTATATGTACCTGCTGATGACTTAACTGACCCCGCTCCTGCAACTACTTTTGCTCACCTAGATGGAACTACAGTACTGTCTCGGGCTTTGGCTTCTAAAGGTATTTACCCTGCGGTAGATCCTCTAGATTCTACTAGTACAATGCTTCAACCTAGTATTGTGGGTGAAGAGCATTACAATACCGCTCGTGCAGTTCAGTCCACTCTACAACGCTATAAAGAATTACAAGATATTATTGCAATTCTTGGTTTAGACGAACTTTCAGAAGAAGACAGATTGACAGTAGACCGCGCTCGTAAAATCGAACGTTTCTTATCTCAGCCTTTCTTTGTAGCTGAAGTATTCACAGGCTCACCTGGTAAATACGTAACTTTAGAGCAGACTATTAAAGGCTTCCAAGCAATTCTCAATGGTGAATTGGATGAGCTACCAGAGCAAGCATTTTATCTGGTTGGCGACATCGAAGAAGCTAAAGCTAAAGCTGAAAAACTCAAAGCTGCTGCTTAGTCAGTTATCAGTGAGCAGTTATCAGCAACCAGTTAGTATTAACTGATTGTTGGTAGCTGTTTGCTTAAGGCTGGTAAGTCATTAACAATTAATAAATAATCTTTTAAAGAAATGGCGTTAACCGTAAAAGTAATTACTCCAGACAAAACCGTCTGGGACGATCAAGTAGAAGAAATTATTCTACCTAGCACTACTGGACAATTGGGAATTCTTTCGGGTCACGCACCTTTGCTAACTGCTCTAGAAATTGGTGTAATGCGTGTCCGTCCTAGCAAAGAGTGGAAATCAATTGCCTTAATGGGTGGATTTGCTGAAGTTGAAAACAATGAAATTAAAATTCTCGTCAACGGTGCAGAATTGGGAGATAACATTAATCGCGATACTGCACGTACAGAATATGACAAAGCTCAAGCTCGTTGGCAACAAGTAGAAAATAGCGAAAACCGCCAAGAGAAAATCCAAGCGGAAAGCTCAGTGAAAAAAGCGAGAGCGCGCTTGCAAGCTGCTGGTGGCATGGTCTAAAAAAGGATAAAGGATGAGGGATCAAGGATAAAGACTAGACAATTAGTCAATCATTGCTTCTATTTTCAGATATTTATCTTTGTTTAAATAGTGGACTTAGTAACAAAAAAAGGGCAGAATTTAATATATTTCTGCCCTGATTTATTTATTCATTGAATAAATAAAGATAGTTTTAAATTCTGAATCTGAAATTCAATTCTAATTGTCTAATGCAAGCTATCTTTGTCAAAAAAAATTTTGAATTTTGACTTCCGCGAAGCGGAATTAGTTAGTTCCAGTAAATACAATGTGGGGGAACTTTGTTTGCGCCTGGGTCATGGGAGTAGTTTTGCCCCTTTCTGTCCAAAAATTGATAATTTCTGTAGCTTGGTTGAGAATATCAATACTTTCTGCTTCTTCAATCCAGTGCTTGGCTTCAAGTTCGTCTTTTAGCTGTTGCCAGGCATCGTTACGGGGCCAAAAGTAATAAGCGGTTAAAGGACTTGTACCTTTGCCTACTACTTGATCTACAGCGATCGCGACATTTTTATCTAACCACAGAACTTTTAATTTAAATCTTGACTCTGACTCCAATTAAGCCTCCAATAATTATTTTAAGGAATATTTTACATAGTTAACCGACTCTAATTATACAAGACGAACATGACTAAAGAGCAATTAACAGCAATTATTATTTTTGATATTGACGGTGTCATTAGGGATGTAGGTAATTCTTATCGTAAGGCGATCGCCGACACCGTAGAAGAGTTTACTGCTGGTGCTTGGCGACCTAGTATGGAAGATTTGGATAATCTTAAGTCGGAAGGGATTTGGAATAATGATTGGGAAGCATCTCAGGAATTAATTTATCGTTATTTTGAATCTCTTGACCAACCCCGTGAAACCATATCTTCAGATTATGACCGTATTGTTGAGTTTTTTCAGTTACGTTATCGCGGTAAACATCCTGAACTTTTTGATGGCTATATTGCCCAAGAACCTTTATTGGTATCTCCTGAGTATTTTCAGCAATTAAGTGACAATTACCTTGGCTGGGGCTTTTTTAGCGGTGCAACTAGAGGTTCGGCAGAATTTATCCTAAAGCAGCGATTGAAGCTTAATAAACCCATTTTAGTGGCGATGGAAGATGCTCCTACTAAGCCCGATCCTACAGGAATGTTCAATACCGTATCGCAAATCGAAACACCCCAAGCAAATCTACCTGTATTTTACTTGGGAGATACTGTCGCTGATATGTATACGGTAACTAAAGCTAGAGAAATTAAACCAGAACGTAATTGGCTTGGTATTGGAATTCTTCCTCCCCATGTTCAAACTTCAGAAGCAAGAATAGCCGATTATGCTCAAAAACTTCTGGAAGCAGGGGCAGAAATTGTCTTAAGTAACGTTGAAAAGTTTGATCTGGCAATGATAAAGGAACTTATATGAAGTCAGAAGTCAGAAGTCAGAAGTCAGAAGTCAGGGAAAGTTTGCCTGCACTTAGGAGAAAATAAAGCTATTAAAATAACAAAAGCTGATTAAGGGCGATCGCCTTGTTAAGAAATGCTTGAGGGGTAACTGTTCCTGTGGTAAATTCTTGGACTTGAATGTAGCGATCGCCTTGAGGTTGAGTATAAACAATTAATTTTTTGTTAATTAAATCAATTATCCAATATTCAGGAATGCCGTTACGGGCATAAGTTTTAGTTTTTTTTGTTTTATCCATCTTTAATGTCTGATTAGAAATTTCAATCAACCAATAAATATCTTCTGGATAGGGATGATGTTGTTTGTAAATAGTTTCTGGTAATCGGGCTATAGTAACATCTGGTTGGGGTTCAGAATTATCTAGAGTAATTGGCTGTGCTTGGATTACTTCTGCTAAACCATCTAGTAAGTTTCTTAAATATTTAACGACATTTCTATTGGTATAGCTGTGAGGTATTCCCTCTGGACTCATTTCAATAATTTCTCCCTCTAATAATTGAACTGATTTATCTTCTAATACCCCAGACTCTACCAATTCATGCCAATCTTCAATCGACCACTTAAAACTAGCAACCATATTAATTTCCTTTTCAAGTAACCAATTTCAATTTTATAACTACAATTTCTTTAGCGAATCGCTGTGTTTTTCTAATTCCTTACGTCTTAACCGCAACTGAATATCTTCTAGTAGCTGACGATTTACGCTCATCAAATCAGCAACTAAGCCAAATATCCATAGTTGCACGCCAATCAAAATTAAAATAGCAGCCAAAATTAGGCTGGGAACACGGGGTTTAGTCGGATTATCTCCAATAATGCCCCAAAATAATAATAACCAACGACAACATAGTAAAAACCCGAAACTGAAGGGTACACTTCCCAGCATCATAAAAAATTGCAAGGGACGATAAGTCATAAAAATTCGGATAATCGTCACTAGAGAATGCTGAATATAGCCAGTCATGTTTTTGACTAGTCTCGATGGTCGTAAATAGTCATTAGTCCGAATAGGGACAGAAGTAATAGCTAAACCTCTTTGTCCAGCTTGAATAATCGTTTCTAAAGTATAGGTGTATTCATTAAAAACATTAAGCCTCAAAGCAGCCTCGCGACTAATTGCCCGAAAACCGCTAGGAGCGTCGGGAATATCAGTTTGACTGGCAAGACGCACCACAAAACTACCAAGCTTTTGGAAAAATTTTTTAATCGGTGAGAAATGTTTAATTTCTTGAATCGGTCTAGCACCAATTACTATTTCTGCCCTACCTTCTAAAATAGGAGCAATTAATTTTGGAATATCCCCAGCACAATACTGATTATCAGCATCGGTATTGACAATAATATCCGCTCCAGCCCTTAGTGCAGCTTCAATTCCTGCCATAAAGACTTTTGCCAAGCCTTGATGAGACTGAAAATTGACAATATGATCCACACCACAAGCCCGAGCAACTTCTAAAGTGCGATCGCGACTACCATCATTAATAATTAACCATTCTACTTGCTCAATTCCAGGTAACTGACGAGGCAGTTCAGATAAAGTTAAGCCTAAAGTTACCTCCTCGTTATAGCAAGGAATTTGAATAATCAGTTTCATATCTTGTTATTTCCAGCAGAAACCGTATAGTAATTTAGGAATTAGATTTAATAGCTTTTTTGATCGTCCAGAAAGGAAAATTTTGACTGGGGTTAATTACTACACCATTAATATTATTTTGAGCAAAAGCGTAGTCTTTGGTCTGCCAAAGAGGAATGTAGGGTACATCTTGCGCTAGTAGTTCTTGTAATTCTACGAAAAGAGCCTGGCGTTTGGTGGGATCTTGTTCTTGTCGAGATTGTTCAATTAATTGATTAGCGCGATCGCTATAATAAAAAGAACCTCGGCTTTGAGATGCACCTTCTTCACAACCGATATTAAGCGCACCTTTCCCACAACTTAAAAATGGTTGTAGATAATTATCTGGATCAAGAAAATCAGGATACCAATCAACCAAAGCAGCAGGATATACTCCTTGACTTAGGTTGCCAAAGAAAGAAGCCGACTCAACACTATTGGGAATAAATTCAACCATTCCTCCCAGGGCTTGTTCCGCATAAGCTTTCATCGTATCAGCAACAATACCACGAGTAATTGAGCCTGAAGGATGCCAAATTTCGATAATCGCTGGTTTTTCAGCCGAATAACCTGCTTTAGTCAGTAATTCTTTTGCCTTAGCCGTATTATCATCACCATAAAGCGTTTCAAAAGTAGGTTGATAGGCATCAAAAGCAGTAGGAATTAAACTATAGAGTGGTTCTGCTTGTCCTTTTAACACCCTGTCATTAATTAAAGCACGATTAACAATTGAGGCGATCGCCTGACGCACTTCTAGCTGATTGAGAGGCTCTTGCTGTAAATTGAGAACCAGATAATTAACTACTGTCCCCGAACCTTCAATTACTTGCCATTCATCCCCTGCACCATCAATTAAGGTTTCAATTTGCTGTGGATCGAGAGACTGATACGCTACGTCTATTTCACCTGTTTTAAAACTATTAAATAAATTGGCTGAGTTACCTGCATAAACCTGAATGTTAATACCTTGATTAGCTGGTTTATCTCCCCAATATTTTTCATTGATATTTAAATTAATTGAATCACTCTTAAACTGAGTCAGCTTATATTTGCCAGTACCTACTAAAATATTAGGACTAAATGCTCCCGCTCCAATTTTGTAAGCTTGAGGCGATACAGCACAAGCACCAGGAAAAGCTAATAAAGCAGGAAAAGCTGCAAAGGGTTGTTTAAGCGTAATTTTGAGTTCATATTCTCCTGTTGCTTCAACCTTATCGATCACATCTGCCAATAAAAAAGCAGGTTTACCACCATTTTGGATAAAGCGTTGCAGAGAGAATACCATAGCTTCAGCATTAAAAGCAGCACCATCATGAAACACAACTCCCTGCCGTACAGGAATGGTATAGATTAATCCATCGGTGCTGATTTTCGGCATTGTTGTTGCCAATAATGGTTTAATCTCAGTTGTACCTACTTCGTAAGTATAAAGACTTTCACCGACATTATAGATAATGTTTAATCCTGCTAATTCATAGTTATCTGCTGGATCAAGAGTGCGAGGTTTTAGGGTAGTTCCCACAGAAAGTTGATTATCAGCAGTGTTATTTGCATTTTGCTGGGTTTGATTACCATTACAGCCTACAGCCAAGGTAAAACAAATGAAAAATAAAATTAAATATTTACTGATTTGGCGTAATTGTTGCCACAGGTAGAAAAA
Source organism: uncultured Pleurocapsa sp. (assembly GCA_964393695.1). Classification (GTDB taxonomy): domain Bacteria; phylum Cyanobacteriota; class Cyanobacteriia; order Cyanobacteriales; family Xenococcaceae; genus Waterburya. Next base: position 53,504 of record CAYMWC010000005.1, on the reverse strand, counting down.
TCGCTTACTGCTCATTACCAAATACGATGGTTCAAAAGTCTATCTCGCATCATAAAGAGTAATTCATCACATCGCTTTTTTGGTGATACAAACTGTAAAACTTAACCTAAGCTATAAAAATATGGCAGATACTTCACTACCAGAAACTAATTATTGGGAATTATTGCTTTGGGTATTAAGACGTAGAAAACGCTTGAAAATTATTGGTAACTCAATGCTACCATTACTAAAACCTGGAGACGAAATACTACTTAACTCCAATGCTTATCGTCAATGCTTACCTCAGATTCGTGATATAGTGGTGACGATAAATCCTCATCAGTCGAATTTAATCGTAGTAAAAAGAATTATTGCTATTGAGCCAGATGGTAACTTATTTTTGATGGGGGATAACCTCAGAGAAAGCACTGATAGTCGTCACTGGGGAAGTGTAAATCCCAAAGAAATTATCGGTAAGGTAACTAGTCGCTTTTCCTAATGATTAAGTTTACGAAAATTATTGGTACGCTAATTATTAATGAGTTGCAAATAAAAATTTATAAAGATTGGAGATAAATAAAAACTTTTCCAATCAGTATTCCCTTAGTCGAGAGGAAAGCTTTAGAGGCTACAAGACTCTGAGACTAAAATACAATCAAAATGTTGCGACTATTGTTTGATGGCTGTTTTAAAAGCATCCTGATTTTCAAAAATTTCCAAAGCTTTGTCTAACTGAGTTAGTTCAAACATAATACGTACAGAAGGAGCTAAAGAACAAATTCCAAATCTACGCCCTAAACTTTCTGCTAAACGAAAAGCTTTAATCAAAGCCACTAACCCAGCGCTATCCATAAATTCTACTGCTTCCATATTTAGTAATAAAGCAGAATTTACAGATGACTTTATTTCTACCGTTAACCTTTCTAAAAATTCTGAGGCGTTGGCTGCACTTACAAAACCTTCTGGTCTGAAAGTTGTAAACTGTGTACGTAGTTTGGTGCTACTCATTGTTATTGTTTCTCGCTCTAGATATTACTTAAAAAAATTAGTTTTATGTCCCAAGAATAATCCGTAAATCCACGATTATCCACTTTTACCAGCCTACTTTACAAAATCTTGATAAGAAGATGAAGCATTGCTAAATTTTGAGTATAAAAGTGTTTCAAGTCAGCCAAGCATGTTGGAAAAATAAGTTTCGTTTAATTCGTGTTTTATACTTACAATCCTTATTTGATTTTAGTAATGAGCAACACTATATTGTTATAATCAACTTTTAGCCCTTCTGAATCAGTGAGATTACTGAATTTTTAGCAAAAATTTGGATGAATATTAGTTGGTACTAGTTATTAACATCGATTTATTATCGTTTAACTTGTCTTTATAGTTGGTATTAGAATTTACTAAATTTAAAATTTAGTTGTGTATTTATAATCACTAACGCTAAAACATAAAAGTAAAGAACTAGAACAAAATTTGGGTTAAAGAATTTAAGAAAAAAACAATTGTAAATTTTGATATAAATTAAAGCTATTTATAGCTAAAACTTATCTTGATTAACTTGCCAGACTTGCTGGATAAATTTATTTAAATATTGACGAATAGGTGTTTTATGAGTTAAAGATTCATTGGCATTTTTAAGTTCAGCTAGAAACGAAATTACTTCCGTATCGAAAGCTGGTCTGAAAAAAATCGTTGGCCACAACAAATCCGAACCTGAACTAGCATTAATTACTTGTCTCGAGTCTAAAGCTTGATTGTTCGTAAAATTTGTTGTGACTAGGCATATTGGTCTAAACCAGCACATTCGACGCTGAGGAAGTAATTGAATTACTTCCCCATAAAGACAGGTATGTTGATGTTCTAAGCAAATAATTTGATTTACCTTAAAAGATAAGTCTGGTGTTTTAGAGACAATATCATTCATAGCCAGCTATTTTTGTTTAGGGAAAGAGATGAAAGCGAGAGATAGGCTTGCGTTACCAACAAAACTAGTTTATGGTAACATAAAACAATGATACTAAATTACGTCTACAGGATATATCCAGATAGCAATCAGATGGAACTGCTCAATGAGTGGTTAGAAACTTGTCGCGTTAGCTATAACTATGCGCTACGAGAACTAAAAGATTGGATTGCTTCTAGAAAATGCCAAGTAGATAGATGTAGTTTGGAATCAGAATACATTATGGTTGCCGATTATCCGTTTCCTAGCTACCATCAGCAACAAAACAACTTACCAAAAGCAAAAAAAGAATTTTCTAGACTTGCTTCTGTTCCTTCTCAAGTGCTTCAGACCAATATTAGAAGATTACATGACGCTTGGGACTTCTTTCAAAAACGAGGATATGGCTTCCCCCGTTTCAAGAAATTTGGACAGATGAAGTCTTTGCTTTTCCCTCAGTTTCGGTCTAATCCTTTAACTGGGTGGCAAATTCAATTACCTAAGCTTGGGAAAGTACAAATAAACCTGCACAGACCAATACCAGAAGGTTTTGTAATCAAGCAGGTTAGGGTAATCAAAAAAGCTATAGGTTGGTTTGTAGTGGTGGCAATAGAATCGGATATTGAAATTCCTAATCCTACACCTCATGGTCATAGCATCGGTATAGATGTTGGGTTGCTATCATACATAGCAACATCGGACTCATATATTGAGTCTAGACCTAAGTTTTTCAAAACAGCACATCGTCGGCTGAAAGTGCTGCAAAAGCGTTTGTCTAGAAAACAAAAACGAGGTAAGAACTACGAAAAAGCGAGAATTAAAGCAGCCAAACAACATAATCATATTGCATTCAAACGTACTGATTATCAGTTCAAACTAGCTCATAAGCTATGTGATATGGCTGATACAATCTTTATTGAAGATTGCGACTTCCGCATCATGGCTAAAGGAATGTTGGGGAAACATGCTATAGATGCTAGTTTTGGACAATTCAGAACAATACTAGAATATATAGGCAAAAAACGAGATGTATTTATTGGTCGAGTAGACCACAAGGGAACAAGTCAAACTTGCCCTAATTGTCGTTGTGAAATCAGAAAAGAACTATCTGACAGGTATCACGTTTGCTATGAATGCGGTTATGGTGTTGAAATATCAGTAAATAGAGATATAGCCTCGGCTCAAGAGATATGTAACCGAGGACAAGAAACGTATCCAGGGACTCTGGAAAAGCAAGAAATTGCCTCTCAAGTCGTACTGTCGGGGGCTATGTGCCTAGATAAGTGGCGTTTTAGGGGAGGAATATCTAATCGTGAGGTTAGAAGCCCGTCTCACTTTTAGGGGACGGGAGATGTCACTGATGTGAGATATCCTATGAGATATAGCCTAATTCTTTTAACTTGCTAAATATTTTAGCAACGCTTTCGTCTAATTCTTCGAGGTCAGTTCGACACTCAACTTCGGGATTGTTTGGTGGCTCATAGGGGTCATCAATTCCAGTAAATTGTTTGATTTCGCCCTCTCTAGCCTTTTTATATAGTCCTTTTACATCTCTAGCCTCGCATACAGACAAAGGAGCATTAACAAAAACCTCCACAAAGTCTTTAATATTTGCTCGCATTTCTTCGCGAATAGAGCGATAAGGACTAATTACAGGAACTAAAACAATTACCCCATTGCGAACTAGCAATTTAGCGACAAAGCCAATGCGACGAATATTTGTATCTCGATCTTCTTTGGAAAATCCCAAGTCTTTGGTCAAGTGTTCTCTGACTTCATCGCCATCCAAAACTTCTAACTGACATCCATAAGATTTCAACTTATCTGTAAGTGCCTCAGCAATAGTACTTTTTCCTGCGCCACTAAATCCTGTAAACCAGACAGCTACTCCACGCTGATCCATAATTGTTAGTATTCCTTAATAATGTTTGATAACTCTTCAGTATTTTACTTGTTTAGATCGCTTTTTTAGTTTTCGCAACAGAATATCTATAAATACATATAGATATAATGAAATTATTGTCATGGTAGTGAGATAATGAGTCATTCAGCTATTTTCCATTTAGCTATTCCCATTAACGATATTGCTCAAGCAAAAGCATTTTACGCTACTGGTTTGGGTTGTGAAGTCGGTCGAGAAAATAAAGCAGCAGTAATATTTAACTTTCATGGCACTCAACTAGTAGGGCATCTTACTCATCAGCCATTAACTAAACAATCAGGAATTTATCCCAGGCATTTAGGATTAATTCTGCCTACTAAATCAGCTTGGCAGGCAATCTGCGATCGCGCTTTTGAACAAAAGCTGACTTTTTTCGAGCAACCTAAACTGCGTTTTCCCCAGCAACCACTAGAGCATTATAGTTTTTTTCTCGCAGATCCTTTTGGTAATTTGTTGGAATTTAAATACTATAATAATCCAGAAGTAATCTTTGGTGGTAGAGAATTCAATCTAATTGGTGAGACTGCTGCATCAACTCAAGTTGAATAAAAGTTTGTAAGTAGTAATATAAGTATCTACAACGCTCCTCCCAAAGTCATGATTAAAAAGAGTAAAAACAATACCGTAAATGCTCCCAAGAAAAAGCTGATGACAAACAAAATGTGCTGTCGTCTTTGACTAAAGCTACTAGAAAGAGATTTAGCACCATAATAATTAAACGCTCTAGCACTACTAAAAACACGTTTATCTTTTTTGAGTTTAGTTCTTATCTCTTGTTGAACTTGAGAGTACTGATTAGTTAAATTAATAATTGTATTTTCTTGGGACTTGATAGTTTCTTGTAGTTGAAATATCCCCGATGTTAGATTGGATAAAACATGATTCATTGCCGATACATCAGCAGTTTCATAAGTATAGTTACCATTCTGCTGTACAACAGCACCAACTGTAGTTGGACTTGAGGTAGTGGCTATCAAACGAGTCTCAGACTTTAAGCTGTCGTGTTGAGAACTATCCCAATTACCCAAAATAGGTCCTATTTGAAAAAAGCCTTTTTCGGTTAAACGGATAATATTAGCAATATCCTTAACATCAGTGTTTTTAAGGATATAACCTCTAGCTCCTGCTTTAAGTGCTAGATTTAATTGTTGGCGATCATCCTGACTAGTCAACAGCAATACATTAGTATTAGAGAAATTTTTAACGATTATTTCTGTTGCTTGAATCCCATCTATTTTTCCAGGCATTTCAATATCCATCAAGACAAGATCTGGTTTGTATTCCTTGACTTTAGCGATCGCAGCTTGACCATTATCAGCAGTACCAATTATTTGGATGTCTGTTTCGCTCGCTAAATTAATTTTGAGAAACTCTCTAATACTGCTTGAATCATCAACTATAAGAATTTTAGCCATATTGGTAAAAAAATATTAAATAAATAAAATGAATATTTTATACAAGCCAAGCAACACAATAGAGTTGTGAATAACTAAAAATGGTGATTTTCGGCTGTAAAAATTACTTAGAATTAATAAAAACTTGAAATTATATATATTCTTAGTTATCTTAAGTTTTTCCCTGTCTAACATTGCAGTTTATTTCACAACATTCAGGTACAATAAACTGCTGTTATTTAATTAGCCCATCTGCATTAATCTATTTTTGGGGATTAGATATTCTACCAAAAGTTGTAAGAAAATACCATACGTTAAATAAAGACTGCCAATTAGTAAATGTTTTATTTATAAAAGTAAAATATTAGTTTTTAAGAGTAAAAAATTTGAAAAATAATTACTTGTGTTCTAATTCATCGATCTTATAATAGAAAGCAGATAAAAAATGTAACAAAAATAAATAAAATAAAACATTGCCTTAGCGCATTGCCCAACCATAGGAGAAGCTCAATGTTACGACTCGAAAACATCAGTAAAATTTATAATACAGGAGAAATACTCAAAAATGTTACCTGGGAGGTTAAACCAGGAGAAAAAGTCGGTTTGGTGGGAGTTAATGGCGCGGGAAAATCTACACAGCTAAAAATCATTAGTGGTGAAATTGAAGCCACATCAGGAGATGTTATTCGCCCTGCCAGTCTAAAAATTGCCTATTTAACTCAAGAGTTTGAAGTTGAACCAACCCGAACAGTTTATGAAGAATTCTGGACAGTTTTCCATAAAGCTAATGCCATTCAGCAGCAAATGGGGCAAGTGCAGCAGCAGATGGAAACAAGTAATCCTCAAGAGTTAGATAAATTAATCAATCAACTAGATAAGCTACAGCGACAATTTGAAGCAATAGACGGTTACAGTTTAGATGCCCAAATTGAAAAAATACTACCAGAGATGGGTTTCACGAGCGAAGACGGCGATCGCCTGGTTAGTTCTTTTAGTGGTGGTTGGCAAATGCGGATGAGTTTAGGGAAAATTTTGTTACAAGAACCTGACTTATTATTGTTAGACGAGCCGACTAACCATTTAGATTTAGCAACTATTGAATGGCTAGAAAATTATTTACGGGGTATTAATACACCGATGGTAATTGTTTCTCACGATCGCGAATTTTTAGATCGCCTCTGTACCAAAATTGTGGAAACTGAACGGGGTGTAGCAACAACTTATTTAGGCAATTATTCTGCTTATCTTCAGCAAAAAGCGGAAATGCGATTAGCCCAAGGAGCAACTTTTGAAAGACAACAAAAAGAAATAGCCAAGCAACAAGAATTTATTGAAAAATTTAGAGCCAGTGCAACTCGCAGTACTCAAGCAAAAAGTAGGGAAAAACAATTAGACAAAGTGGAATTGGTAGAAGCACCAGTTGCCAATTTAAAAACCTTAAAATTTCGGTTTCCCCCATCTCCCAGAAGTGGTAGAGAAGTAGTAACGATTGAAGACTTAGTTCATACCTTTAATAACGATATCTTGTTTTTAGGAGCAAAATTAACGATTCAAAGAGGCGATCGCATCGCAATTTTAGGGCCAAATGGTGCGGGAAAGTCTACCCTGCTACGAATGATTATGGGGATGGAAAAGTTTGAAGATGGCAAAGTTAAACTAGGTCAACACAATGTGATTCCTGGATATTTTGAGCAGAATCAGGCAGAAGCTTTAGACTTAAATAAAACTGTGATCGAGACAGTGCATGACGAAGTTCCCGACTGGAAAAATGAAGAAGTTCGGACTTTATTGGGACAGTTTTTATTTAGTGGTGATACGGTTTTTAAAAAGGTTGAAGCTCTTAGTGGGGGAGAAAAAGCGCGTTTAGCCCTAGCAAAAATGTTACTGACTCCTGCTAACTTATTAATCTTAGATGAGCCTACTAATCATTTAGATATTCCTGCTAAAGAAATGCTGGAAGAAGCTTTACAACATTATGATGGTACGGTAGTTATTGTCTCTCATGATCGCTATTTTATTTCCCAAGTCGCCAACAAAATTGTCGAAATTCGCGATGGAGAATTAATTGCTTATCACGGAGATTATCACTACTATTTAGATAAGATCGCCGAAGCTAAGGAAAAAGCTAGACAAGAAGCTGAAGCCAAATTAAAAGCAGCTAAACAAGCGGAAAAAAGAGCCAAGCAAGCTGAGAAAAAGAAAAGTAAATCTAAAAAATAAAAAAGCTAAAGCTTAATTTAATTATGGAATTGGAGCAACAATTAGCAATCTTAATTAAGGAAGCAGCAGATTACAATGTAGCACCTTTAGTAATAGAAAAAGCGATCGCACCAGTTATCAAATTATTTGCTGAACAATTAAAATGTTTAGAATATTTTGTACTGCAAAATCTAGATTTAGATTGGGTATTAACTACTATCAGTAATCCCCAAAGCCAAGAGGAAAAGCAAGTTATTTATGCATTTGTATCAGTACAGGATGCTGCTACCTTTCAACGAAAAATCAATCCAGATTTAATTGCTAGCCCAATTCCCATTGCCCAGCTTTTGTTTCGATTATTTTCCTTGCAGGAAGTAGATAGCATCATTTTTCTGGAAAATTCCCAAAATCTTAATCAGGGGATTGAAGTAAAGCGTAGCCATCTAGCTAATTTAATCACACAACAACTCCAACAACTAAGCACACCCCCTCCCGATATTGCCTAAATTAACTAATATTCTGTAATTTAATTAAAAGCTTGAAGAAAGTGTTTCCTGTATCAATAACTGGTCTGATACTTTTGACTTGTTTACGATCACCCAAAATAGCAATCTGAATAATCGCCTCACGATTTGCGTTAACACTGCCCAGAATCATTACAATACGTTGGAACCCGTAAAGCCAACTCGATGAACTGCTCGATGTCCGATTCTCACAAACCAGATTTGAGCATCTGGATATTGGGCTAACAGTTGGTCAGAAGCTGTTAGACTGTCTTTTGCCAATTCAAAAGCTCCAGTTTCAATATCAATTGCCACAATCTTGCCGTGATTGCCTTCTTCAACTTGAGGACGTACATGAGATTCATAGATCTCATTGCCACGTCGAGCAAACTCTTCTTTACTGTAGCGGAGTTGATTAATAGTCATGAGCTTGATCTTATTTGAATGATTAAACTTTCATTTTAACCTGAAGTAGATCATTGGATTCAGAGCTTGTGTTGTTTTTTGCGATGGCTCGTCTTAACCCACTGCTCAACATACAAGATCAGTATGGCTATGATATTCGGACTGTACAAGAATTATTAGGACATAAAGATGTCAAAACAACTATGATTTATACTCATGTTCTTAATCGTGGTGGTAGAGGTGTCAGAAGTCCTCTCGATCCTTGAAAAATTGTAGTTACTTAAATCCTTAGCAGCGATCAATAATCTCTCTTGTGACATCCTCCCAACGCTAATTCAAAACTCCGCTAACGCTTCGTTTTTAACTTTACTTTATTCATAGTCTTTTCTAGCTTATAGCTATGATTAAAACTGCTGTAAAAAGCGCAAATCGCTATTATATAAACGGCGAATATCATCAATTTGGTGTAGCACCATCGCAAATCTCTCGACCCCAAAACCAGCAGCGAAGCCTGTATACACTTCAGGATCATAACCCACGGCTTTGAGAACATTAGGATCGACCATCCCACACCCCATAACCTCTAACCATTTACCCTGCCACTGCACATCTACTTCTGCCGAAGGTTCAGTAAAAGGAAAATAACTGGTACGGAATTGAATAGGAAGCTCATCACCAAACATCCGTTGTAAAAATTCTTTAATTGTCCCTTTGAGATCGGTAAACCTTAAATTTTTATCAATAGCAAGGATTTCTACTTGGTTAAATACGGCCGAATGGGTCGCATCTACTGTATCTCGACGATAAACTCGACCTGGGGCAGCAATTCTAATGGGAGGTTCGTTATTTTCCATGTAGCGAATTTGTACCGAAGAAGTATGAGTTCGCAGTAAATTTCCTCCTGGTAAATAAAAAGTATCCTGCATATCCCTAGCAGGATGATCTGGGGGAGTATTAAGAGCCTCAAAATTATAATAATCTGTTTCTATTTGAGGCCCTGTAGCAACGGTATAACCCAATCCCACAAAGATATCCAAAACTCGATCTACTACACCATTAAGGGGATGTACTCGACCCAAAGGACGATAAACTCCAGGCATAGTGACATCTAAGGTTTCAGCTTGAATCTTGGCTGCAATTTCTGCTTGTTGTAAAGTTTGTTTGCGCTGTTCGAGACTGGTTTGGACTTCTTCTTTAACTACATTAGCTTGAGAACCAACCGCAGGTCGTTCTTCTGGGGTTAATTTGCCCATACCCCGTAAAATTTGAGATAGTTGACCTTTTTTACCCAGATACTTAACTCTTAGCTGTTCTAATTCATCTAGGCTATCTATTGTAGCGATCGCACTTAAGGCTGAGTTATTTAATTCTTTTAGTTGTTCTTGGATAGAAGTAGTCATGGGAGGTAATTGGCAATTTTGAAAAGCAAAACATCACAGGTAATCATACCCTTATGATTTGCCTCATAATAATAAATATACCGAAAATCACAGCCTAAATATACTCGCGCTGTTTCATCTTGCTATAGACAGATATTTTCCCGATACAATTACTTCAATCCCTAAAATACTTAGACAGGTTATGATTAGTCCCGAACAAGTACAAACAATGATTCAAGAGAGATTAGCCAATGCCGAAGTAAAAGTTGTCGGCGATGGACAGCATTTTGAAGCCGTAATTGTGTCTCCTAACTTTGAAGGAAAAACTAAGGTCAAACAACATCAAATGGTGTACGCAGCTTTACAAGCAGAGATGGCAACAGAAACAATTCATGCTCTATCTCTCAAAACCTATACACCTGAAGCTTGGCAGGCAGTTGGTCAAACTGTTTAAAATGAATAAATAATTCAATTGCTACTAGCCACTCATGGCTAAATTAATCATTAATCAATTAACAATAATTAGGTAATTAGGACTTATGACACCTGAAGTAAAAGCAAAAATAGAGCAATTAGTTAATGACAACAAGATTATGGTGTTTATGAAGGGGTCGAAATTAATGCCCCAGTGTGGTTTTTCTAATAATGTGGTGCAAATTCTCAACACTTTGGGTGTTCCTTACGAAACCCTGGATATCTTAGCCGATGCTGAAATACGTCAAGGGATCAAAGAATATTCCAATTGGCCCACTATTCCCCAAGTCTATATCAATGGCGAGTTTGTTGGCGGTTCAGATATTGCGATCGAACTATATCAAAGTGGCGAATTGCAACAGATGGTAGAGGTGGCATTAGCTTCGTGATCTACTGTCGTGGGGTAAGCTCAAATCAACTTCTTACCTCACACTCAGAATTTGCTGCTGCAATGGGAGTTGAAAGCTAAGGAGCATCTAAATTGCAGATCATTCTGTTAGGAAAAGAGGTGGCAACCTGACCGCCTGACCTTTTTTAGAAATTATCCTAGAAAACCTTAACTCAACTTGTATTTTAATTCCCTAGAACAAATTTTGAACCAGCTTGAACAACAGCCAGGTTGGGAAAAATTTCGTGAGTATCGTCAACTATTAAAGTGCTGGCAAAATACTGTTAGTCCAAGTACTGCCCAGCACACTCGTCCTCTCTACATTGAGCGACAGGTACTTTGGGTTGCTACTTCTAGTGCTGCTAGAGCGCAAGAGCTTTCTTTTCAACGCTATAGTCTACTAAAAAAGCTTAATCAACAATTATCTTTGGTCTTAAAAGATATTCGCTTTTCCTCTTCTAAATGGCATCAAGCAACTGAGCGAGATTATACTCAACAGACTTTGTTTAAGATTAGCAACCAGCAAAAATCTAAAATTAATCTTAGTAATTCCCCAGCAGGAACGAAAAAGCTGGAAAATAATCCTGGGAAATTACTTCAAGTAACATCTCCCTCAAAAAAAGCCAAAGCAGCAGCAGAACGTTTGTTACATAGTATTAAGCAAAACTCAACTGCTTTTATAACTTGTCCGAATTGTGACTCTCCAACACCAATAGAAGAAATAGAGCGATGGAGTTTATGTTATCACTGTGTTGCTCAGAAATGGTCTCAGGAATATCACCCTCCAACTTTTCCAGAGTCAAAATAAACAGTACCGAAAAATAGTATTGAAGTTTTTGTTAATGATCCCCATAGCTTTTTTTAGCTTAATCTCCATAAAAATACGCAGCATTAGATTATTTTGAATACCATTTTTGGAGCTCATTATATCTATTCATTACTCAATTATAAAGAGAATATGAAAAGTCAAAAGCCATTGGGGATCACTCAAAGCCTTGTCAGTTAATTATTTCAATTAGATTTATGTGTTTATGAAGAAAGCGCAAAATAGATAAACAACGAAATGGAATAAAACCGAAATGACCTAATGAAAGAAATCAATTTTTCAACTTCTGCCTGTCGCTACTGTCGCTTTTACAAGCCAGAAGGACGCAGGGGAGGTTCTTGCCAACAGTTAGGCGTACCAGTCCAGAGTAGTTGGAAAGCTTGCGCGTTTGCTTGTCATCCTTTTGAAACAACATTTAAAAAACTAGAAGATATTTTGCATTTAGAAAGTTCAATTGCCTTACAATCTCCAACTAAATTAACTCCTAAAACATCTAAGGTTAATATAGAGGATAGTTATCAATCAAAGGCTGTTAATAAATTGGAGTGAATTTTTAAGGTAACCAAGGATATTGCTGGAAATTAGGAGAACGTTTTTCCAGAAAAGCCTGTTTTCCTTCTGCGCCTTCTTCTGTCATGTAATAAAGCATGGTGGCGTTACCAGCTAACTCTTGTAGACCAGCCTGTCCGTCACAGTCAGCATTAAAAGCAGCTTTAAGACATCTAATAGCAATTGGACTTTTTTCTAGAATTTCTTGCGACCACTTGATCCCTTCTGCTTCTAATTGCTCTACTGGTACAACACAATTAACTAGACCCATTTCCAGTGCTTCAACTGCATTATATTGCCGACAGAGAAACCAAATCTCTCTCGCTTTTTTTTGCCCAACAATACGAGCTAGATAGCTAGAACCAAATCCACCATCAAAACTACCTACTTTTGGGCCTGTTTGTCCAAAAATGGCATTATCGGCAGCTATGGTTAAATCACACAATACATGAAGCACATGACCTCCACCAATGGCATAGCCAGCTACCAAGGCAATGGTAACTTTGGGTAGCGAACGAATCAAACGCTGTAAATCTAAAACATTTAACCTGGGTATTCCCTGATCATCTATATATCCTGCTTTGCCTCTAATACTTTGATCTCCACCAGCACAGAAAGCATATTTACCATCTGTATGTGGCCCTGCACCCGTTAACAAGACTACACCGATCGCCTGATCTTCACGGGCATCTACAAAAGCATCGTACATTTCAAATACGGTTTTTGGACGAAAGGCGTTGCGTTTATGGGGTCGGTTAATAGTAATTTTGGCGATGCCATGCCATTTTTGATACAGAATATCTTCGTAAGTTTGAGCCGTTTGCCATTCAACTTGCATAGGTTATTGCTACTAACAGCAGCATCATCGTTTTCTAAAATTAAATCATTTTTTAGCTGCTTCTCATTGTCTATATTTTTTTGACATTTTACTTTTGACTTTAATTAGCGTTATCTATCTGGGGATCAATATAAAACTATGTAAAATATATCTAAAGAATAATTATATATACCTAAAGAGAAATTATAATTAAAGAGTATTTAGTTAACACTTAGTAAGCAAATTTAGATTTGATTGATGACTTGATAACTAATTTGTCAAAATTCTGTTAATAAAAATGACTAAAATTCAAACAATCCCTTGTCCCAATTGTGGCGATCGCGCTACAAGACATATAATTGATAATTGTATTTGGCGTACCTCCTGTTATAGCTGTGATTATTTATTGGTACAATGCGCTAAAACAGGCAAAGTAATTGAAGCTTATGCTCCTGGTATTAATAGTTATTGTGTGATTGATTCGATTTCTCGCTAAACTTTCTAAACTTTGGAGGCTCTTAGTTGTCCACAAGCTGCATCTGCTTCTAAGCCACGGGAATAACGCACGCTGACAGCTATTTTTGCCTCTTCTAAAATGTTAGTAAATTCCCTGATTCTATTTTTGTTTGGTCTTTGATAATCCACCTCAGAAATAGGATTATAGGGAATTAAATTGACGTGGGTTTGAAACCCTTTTAAATGTTGAACTAACTCCCGTGCATTGGCAGGTAAATCATTAACTCCTGCCAATAAAATATATTCAAAAGTCACTCTTCTACCAGTCACTTGAACATAATCGCGACATTCAGCCAGCAAATCATCTAGGGTGTATTGTTTGGCACTAGGAATTAACTGTTTTCGCAAAGCTTGATTAGAAGCATGAAGACTGACTGCTAAGACAATTTGTAGCTGATGCTGGGCTAATTGCTGAATTGTACCAGGAATACCCACTGTAGATACAGTAAGCGATCGCGCTCCTATCCCGACATCTTGATTGAGAGATTTAACCGCAGCCACCACTTCCTTGAGGTTTGCCATCGGCTCTCCCATACCCATAAACACTACATTACTAACTCTCTGCCCAAAATCTTCCTGGACTGTAAGTACCTGATCGATAATTTCAGCAGCTTTGAGGTTACGGGTGAATCCCCCTTTGCCTGTAGCACAAAAATCACAATCCATTGGACAACCAACCTGAGAAGAAACACAGACAGTCAGACGTTTGGCGGTAGGAATACCCACAGTCTCAATAATTAAGCCATCGGTCAAACGTAATAAATATTTACGAGTCTCATCAGGAGCAACACTTCGATAGTGGATAGTCGAGCGTCCCAGAGGATAATCAGCCATTGACTCACGCCATTTTTTAGGAAATACAGAAATATCCAAGAGCGATCGCACCCCTTTTTGATATAACCATTGATGTAGTTGTTTACCCCTGTAGGCTGGCTGTCCTTGTTCTTGTACCCAAAGGGTTAACTCTTCTAAAGATTTACCTAACAAAAATTTCGAATTAGTTGCTTGCGTAAGTGTTGACAGGTTCATAATAATTTTATTAATTACTGATTAGGGGCTAGAGACTAGATTATTTTTACTCATTAATCATTACCTATTCGTGACAAGTTAAATTTATTTATTTTTAATTAAGCTGTTACGCATTCAAACTGCATATTATTCGTATAAGGAAAAAACTCTTAAACTCTGACGCGGAGCGAAGCGGAGCGAAGCGGAGCTAATCCTTTAGGACTCCCAGTCTCCCAGTCACTCAGTCTCCCAGTCAGTCATAACAAGTAAATTAAATGATTAACAGCTTAACTACAATTAACACATCCCTATTTCTTCACGGTTGATTTTTATCTTGAAACTATAAAGCAGTAATCATATCAAGAACGAAAGAGGTAATAATGTCTGATTCTAATCTTATCGAGCAAAATTTATATTTTGAATTGAATACTTCTAACGGTGAAAAAATTTCTGAGGCAGAGTTTCAATCGTTTGTTGATCAGGTAATTACTCCTCGATTTCCCGATGGCTTGACTATTTTTGATGCTCAAGGAGAAGGACAAGAAAATAGTAAGATTGTCAGTCTTTTTGTTGAAGATACTGCTCTTCACCAAATTGCGCTTACTGAAATTCTACAAGCTTATGAGCAAGAATTTCCAGGTGCAGAAGTCCAACAGGTTAGTAATCAAGATGATTTAAAAGTAAGTTTTAGTGTAGGTGAAGATTTAATTGATAATGATCCTAATCCAGAGTTAATTCAAGTAGATTTATTTTTCGGGCGAGATATTTCTGGAGTTGGGGAGGTATCCGAAGTACAGTTTCAGTCATTTGTTGATCACGAAATAACTCCTCGGTTTCCTGATGGATTAACGATTTTTGATACTCAAGGGCAATTTCAAGACAGTAAGGGTACAGTAGTAGAAGAATCTTCTCAGGTGGTTAGCCTGATTATCGAAGACACCCAAACCAACGAAGTTGCGATTAATGAAATTGTAAGTGAATATATCGACCAGTTTCAGCAAGAAAGTGTTTTACAAGCAGTTAATGAAGATGTAACTATTAGTTTTGGTGTCGAGGAAGATTTAATTGATAATGATCTTAATCCAGAGTTAATTCAAGTAGATTTATTTTTCGGGCGAGATATTTCTGGAGTTGGGGAGGTATCCGAAGTACAATTTCAGTCATTTGTTGATCATGAAATTACCTCTCGGTTTCCTGATGGATTAACGATTTTTGATACTCAAGGGCAATTTCAAGATAGTAAGGGTACAGTAGTAGAAGAATCATCTCAGGTGGTTAGCCTAATTATCGAAGACACCCAAACCAGCGAAACTGCTATTAATGAAATTGTCGCAGAATATATCGAACAGTTTCAGCAAGAAAGTGTGCTTACTGTCGTTGATGAAGATATACAAGCTCAAAATAACAATCTATTAACAATCTATATTGTGGTTATAATCTTGATACACTTGTTAATAGTGAAGTGAATTTTTAGTAATCTTAAGCTTGTTCGACTTACAAAACTTCCGTATTTAAAAGATTATTCTGCATTGTCTGTCAACTTTCAGCATCAAGCATAGTTGAATATTCTTGATAAGCTTCGATAGAAATCTGGGCAATAGAATCAAAATTTAAAGACGTGGCATTGCGCAACAAAATGTTCATAGCTTTCTTGTTTCTTGCTTATTCCTGACCTCAACAAGGTTTATAAGAATTATCCAAGAGATCTATTAATCAATTGTATAAACCCAATGTTGATATTTTGGTTCTTTATTTTCAGTAATTGCTGTCAGCTTTTCTTTGATTTTTTCTGTAATTGGTCTTTGATTAGATAAATGATAGTTTTCAATTTTTTTTACGGGAGTAACTTTAGCTGCTGTACCACTTAAAAATACTTCTTCAGCAATAAATAATTCAGTTTTATCGATCGCTCTTTCAACTGTCTCAATTCCTAAATCTTTGGCAACAGTTAGTATACTATCTCTAGTAATTCCTTCTAAAATGTCTTGATCAAAACCAGGAGTAACTAATTGCCCATTTCTCACCATAAAAATATTCATCCCCGAAGCTTCACAAACCTTACCCTGAGAATTCATTAAAATTGCTTCGTCAAAACCTGATTCTACTGCTTCAGTTTTCGCTAAGGAAGAAGTAATATATGCCCCACTAACTTTACCTCGCAAAGGTAAACCCCGATCTTCTTGTCGATACCAAGAACTTAAACGACAGCTTATACCTCCAGGGGGTAAATAATCACCTAATTCTAAACCATAAACAAAAAAGTCTTTTTCAATTTTGTGTAGTCGAGGGGCAATACCTAAATCAGAAGTATAAACAAAAGGGCGGATATAAAAAGATGTATTAGGCTGATTTTTTTTAACGAAATCTATAATTATTTGTTGAATTTTATCCGCAGCTAAATCATAGCTGAGGAACTTGGCACTATCACTTAATCTTTGGCAATGACGATCTAGTCTAAATAATAATATTTGATTAGGCTGGGCTGGGTTGGGAATACCTCTTAATCCCCCAAAAGCCCCAGTACCGTAATGTAGAGCATGAGTGGCAATAGAAATATTTGCCCGTTCAAAGGGAACAAATTGATTTTTAAAATAAGCGAATTCTAAAAAATTGTGCATAATTATTTTTGATTACTAATTACTGATTACTGATTACTGATTAGGCACGCTTGCACTAGGCACTAGGTGTTACTCATTACTCATTACTCATTACTTACTCCCCAGCCATCCCACTAAATTGCGTTGCTGTAACTCAGACAAATTATCTTTAATTACCACTTCATAACGACTTGATTGCGGATGACTTAAAGTAACAGGTAGGGTTTTTAATTCATCTTGGTGAAAAACTGTCACTTGAATCGTATCGTTAACTCGATAATCTTTTAATCTTTCATTGAGAGACTGGGCATCTACTCGAATACCATCAATCGCCAAAAGTTGATCATTAGCGTCAATTCCTCCTTGCTCTGCGGGAGATTCGGCAGCAACAAATTTAATTACTTCCTGATTATTTTCTGACTGTAGCCTGATGCCCATATAAGGTGTGTCTGATTCTTCCACAGTCTTTAAGTATAAGCCAAAGGAGTCTAGGTAGTCATTAAAAGGTAATTCTTCTGTGGTTTCAATATAGCGAAAGAAAAAATCAGCCAGATCTTGCTCGGCAATTTCAGCAATTGTCTCTCTTAGTTGTACCTCAGTAAAACCAATTTCATCCTGTCCAAAACGCTGCCACATTAACCCCATTACATCGTCGAGCGATCGCTTGTTCTGATGTTTGGCTCTGATTAATAAATCTAGTAGTAACGAGACTAATTGTCCTTTGAGATAATAGGAAATTTGATTGTTATCACTGTTGGCATCACGGCGATAGAGTTTAATCCAAGCATCATAACTAGATTCTCCTAAAGGCTGTACTTTACGTCCAATGGTATTGAAATATTTCGTAATATCTTTGCTGAGGTTCTCTAGATATATTTGACGATTATAAATACCAGCCCGCAGGGGAATTAACAGATCGTAATAACTAGTTGTCCCTTCACAAAACCAAAGAGAGGTAGTATAGTTTTCCGCTTCATAATCAAAAGTTTCTAAAGCTTTAGGGCGAATGCGTTTAACATTCCACAGGTGAAAAAATTCGTGGGCAACTAATTGTATAAAGCGATTATATTTCTCGCGATCGCGAAACCCAAAACGAGGATAATTTAAAGTACAACAGTCTTTATGTTCTAAACCGCCGTAGCCACTACCTGATAGATGCAGAATAAATAAATATTGTTCGTAAGGCAACCCGCCAAAAAGTTCTGCTTCGGTTTCGATTACCTTTTTTGTATCGGCGATAATCTTTTGAGGATCAGCATTTCCTTGACTCCAAATCGCCAAGGAATGGGGTTTATTTAATACCTTAAAATCATATACCTGCTGTGTACCTATTTCTACAGGCGTATCAACTAAAGTATCAAAATCTGGAGCAATAAAAGTATTACTTTCTCCCTCGACTTTGGGAAAGGTGGTCGTCACTTGCCAATCTGATTGGGGAGGAATAATTTGAACTTGTAATGGTTGTTGTTCTAAACCTGGAACAAAGAAAAATAAAGCTGCCCCATTAAAATAACCATGGGTAGTATCTAAATGATTGGTACGTACTGTTAATTCATTAGCAAAGATGCGATAGCTAACTTTTATAGCTGAACAACCCTGAGTTTTAATTTGCCAATGATTTTTACTGACTTTTTGACTAGCTAAAACTTTTCCATTACTATCTTGTGCCAAAAAATCTTGAACATGTTTAGCATATTCCCTCACCAAATAAGATCCAGGAGTCCAAACTGGCATTTTTAAATCCAGAGTTGCTGACTGCCAATTGCTTACTTGTAAAGTAACTTCAAATAAATGAGAAGCAGGTTGAGACATGGCAACCTGATAAAACAAAGTTGCTTCTGTAATTATTGGTTTTGGCTGACGAATAGCAGTGGCTTCAGTCATTATTTCTATGGGTAGAAAAATTAAGTTAAAATATGCGTGCAGGTTTCTATTTTATCTATATCTTGTAAATAAATTGCCCAAAACTGACTTCTGACTACATGCGGGCAAGCGCGAAGTTGCTGAGAAAACGTCCGTTGAGCCCTAAAGGACTAGCTTCGCGTCGCAAACTTCGTAAGAAGCCCTTTGTGACTTCTGATTTCTGAACTCCTCAAATGTGCAAATCAAATGTAGATTAGCTTACTTACTTACTTGCTATCTTTTGACTTGATTATTATTTCTTTACAGGTTACGTAACTATGATATAAATGTTAAGGATTGCGAAATAAAAAGCCATATTCTATGGTATTTCTGCCCTTGCCCTAGTTGCAGAGTAACCCGCTATTGCTACGAGCAATAACACATTTACCCTTCTCACCTGTATTTTTGATCGATGGTGAGATTGTCATGCACATCCCCATGCGTTCTTAGACAACAATTTGTTCGACAAGATCGTCCGTAAGTTTCCACAACATCATATTTTAAGTCGAATAAATTCTATGACAGCAATATTGCCACAGCCTTTAAAGTCTTCCCCATCCCCACAGTTAAATGAAAATATAAAAATCAGAGATATTCTTGACACCCTGCCAAAAGAAGTTTTTCTTAAAAATCCGCGCAAGACATGGTCGAAGCTAGTAATCAACGTTTTGTGTGTTGCGTTGGGTTACTGGACAGTTGCAATTGCTCCCTGGTATTTATTACCTTTTGCCTGGATCTTTTTGGGAACAAGTTTACAAGGCTTTTTTGTGATTGCTCATGATTGTGGTCATCGTTCTTTTTCTAATCGTATTTGGGTTAATGACCTAGTAGGACACATTGTTACTCTACCCCTAATTTATCCTTTTCATGCTTGGCGTATCCTGCACAATCATCACCACAAGCACACGAATAAATTGGACGTAGATAACGCTTGGAGTCCTTTTACAGCCGAGACGTTTGATAATTCATCTAGTATCCTACAGTGGCTATATCGTCGAATGCGTGGGATGTTCTGGTGGATGGGTTCTATTGCTCACTGGGCAAAACTTCACTTTAACTGGCAAAAATTTACAGGTACACAAAGAAAACAAGTCCGTTTATCTGTCTTAGTGGTTTTAATTGGTGCAACTATTGGCTTCCCTATCTTATTGGTAACTACAGGAGTTGTCGGTTTCCTTAAATTTTGGCTCATGCCCTGGATGGTTTACCATTTTTGGATGAGTACCTTTACCATGTTCCACCATACTATGCCTGAAATACCTTTTAAACCAGAGTCAGAATGGAACGAAGCTTGCGCTCAACTATCGGGTACAGTCAACTGTAAATATCCTTGGTGGGTAGAATTTCTCTGTCATGATATCAATGTGCATATCCCTCATCATCTCACTACTGCTATTCCCTGGTACAACTTACGTCAAGCTCATCAAAGTTTAGTAGAAAATTGGGGTGAATATCTCTATGAAGACTGTACTTTTAACTGGGAATTAATTCAAAAAGTAACTAAAACTTGTCATTTATACGAAGAGCGAGATAATTATCAAAGCATCGAAAGTTACCGTCTTTCTAAATAGTACAGAAGTCAGTTAGGGCAGTAAGAACAGTTAGGACAGTTAGGACAGTTTAAAACTTGGAAACTTTCCACTGTTCGTGCCTGTTCTTACTGAATCGGTCGTAAAAAGCTAAAAGCTAATAGCTAATAGCTACGAACAGTATTGCTTTCGGTTTCATACCTGTCTTGAACGAGTCGCTCATGGGGGAGACCACGCTCGTTCGCTAAATCAGCAACGTCTTAATCTGAAGTCTGTAGATTTAATTTAGAAGAACTCCAAGAAAAGAGTTTTTTGATAGTATTTTGGGATTGGTGCGATCGCAATTTATCCTTGACTTGAGGCTGGATAGAATCGGCAATAGCCAAAATCATTCCTGCTGCTTGAGGATCAAAATTAAAGTCAAAAATAGTTTGTGAATCGTAAACTGCTTGTATCAAACAAGCTTGATCTAGTTTTGTGCCTGTTAAATTAGCTCCTTTAAGGTTTGCCTGTTGGAGATTAGCTTTCTGTAAATCTGCATTAGCTAAATCCGCCTGCGCTAAATTGGCTTCTTGCAGGTTAGCTTCTTGAAGGTTAGCAGATTTTAAACAACAGTTTTGAAAATTGGACAAACCAAGATAAGCTTTTTTAAAGCTGGCGCAATTTAAACTACAATTACTCCAGTTGATTTCGATTAAATTAGATTCATCTAAATTAATTTGTTCTAAATTAGTTCCAGTTAAGTTTACTGCCGTCAATATTGTATGCTGAAAATTTCTAACTCCTGCTTGATAGTTTTGGATAAACTCATTTTTATTTTGTACTTTAAACATAAAATTTTAATTAGATAATTGATTATTATATTTCTGTCCTAGTTATAACTGTGTTTCAAATTTACGTCACTCAGTCATATGACTGATTTTATATTTTAATTTTTGATAACCATACACAATTAAGATACTTATAATTTACTTAAATATAAAGTATGGGTCAATTTTTTCTTAAACGTTTATTAGTAGCAATACCGACGTTAATTGCTATTAGCATCATTATTTTTACAATTTTGGCATTAGCTCCAGGAGATCCTTTAGGTGAATTTGCTTCTAATCCTGCTATTACTGCGGAAGTGAGAGAAAATATTCGTAAGTCTTTGGGTTTAGATCAGCCAGGCTATATTCGTTATTTTAAGTGGTTTACCTCATTTATACAGGGTGACATGGGGTATTCTTTTAATAGTAGAAGTCCTGTAGCACAATTATTATGGCAGCGATTATCAACTACTCTTTTAGTTGTAGGATCAGCTTATCTTTTAGGTTTATTACTGGCGTTTCCTTTAGGTATTATTTCGGCAATTAAGCGATATTCTCTAACAGATCAAATAATTACCACGATCGCTTTTTTAGGATTTTCAATTCCGCCTTTTTTTGCAGGCTTATTATTTATTATTATTTTTAGTGTTCAGTTACGTTGGTTTCCTTTTATTTATAATAGTACTTTACAGGTAAGAGACTGGCAGAGTTTACTTGCTCAAGTTCAACAATCAATTATGCCAATATCTGTTTTAGCTTTATATCATGCAGCAATCTTGATGCGTTTTATTCGTTCGGCAGTTTTAGATGAATTAAAGCAAGAATATGTGCAGACAGCTTTGGCTAAAGGATTGAGTAAATTTGCTGTAATTAAAAATCATGTGTTACGCAATGCATTAATTCCTGTGGTTACTTTAATTGCTTTGGATATTCCGACAATTTTTACAGGTGCATTAGTAACAGAACAAATATTTCGTGTTCCAGGTATCGGTGCATTGTTGATTGAATCTATTTATCGTAGTGATACTCCAGTCGTAATGGCAATTACTTTTATTTATGGAATTTTAATTGTATTTTTTAATTTGATTGCTGATTTGATTTATGCTGTTTTAGATCCAAGAGTTAAATATTAAGTCCAAAGTCAAAAGTACCCCCATCTCTTGGCAAGCCACAAGAGTATAACATCAAAAGTCAAAAGCTCTAGTAGCTAGTAGGTTGGGTTGAAGAATGAAACCCAACACAGCATATGGTTTTGTTGGGTTACGCTGTCGCTAACCCAACCTACAAATATCGACTGTTTCAGGAGTTTTGTCAGTCAATTAGCCTGAATTCTTACTCCTCGTATACTTGTAATAATGGTAAACGATATTAAAAGACGTTTGGAAAATTAACAATGAAAATCGATCAATTGAATGAATCAGAATTAAGAGAAATATTACAAGCTGCTCAAGAGGGAGAAAATAAACTAAAAAACATGAGCGATCGCGCTACGATGATAGCTCAAAAGTGGAGAGTAAAAACATTGAAATTGGAAAATAATACCTCAGAAAATAAGTAAACGCAATCTTAAAATTAAAGTTTTATCATTTAAAAAAAGGAATTTGATTGATAATAAAGATATAAAAGCGGAAACAAATAGTAATTTGTGGATAGATAGTTGGCGAAGATTTAGGCGCGATCGCCCTGCTGTTTTTGGCACAATAGTAATTATATTTATCACTTTAGGAGTAATCTTTGCTCCTTTAATTTATACAACTCCCATCGATAAAATCGACTTTATGGCTGCGTCTACTCCTCCTAGTTGGCAGCATCCTTTTGGTACAGATAGTTTAGGTCAAGATCAGTTAGCTCGAATTTTACAAGGAGGCAGAGTATCTTTAACTGTAGGCATTGCTTCAATGTTAGTGACAATATTTTTAGGAACAATTATTGGTGCGATCGCAGGTTTTTATGGCGGGATTATTGACGGTATTTTAATGCGAATTACCGATCTTTTTTTAGCTTTACCTCAGTTACCTTTATTATTATTAATTGTTTATTTATTTCGTGATGCAATTAAAAAAGTTGCTGGGGCGGAATTGGGAATATTTATTTTAATTGTTTTCTTAATTGGTGGTTTAAATTGGATGTCGGTAGCGAGGTTAGTTAGAGCAGATTTTTTAAAACTCAAACAAATGGAATTTGTTAGCGCAGCTAGAGCGATCGGATCTAAACCTTCAAGATTGATTTGGACTCATTTATTTCCTAATGTTTTAAGTGTAATTATTGTGACTGCTACCTTAGCAGTAGGCAATGCAATTATTACTGAATCAACTCTTAGTTTTTTGGGTTTAGGTTTTCCTCCAGATGTACCGACTTGGGGCAGAATGTTATTCGAGGCAAAAGATTATTTAACCTCTGCTCCTCACATGGCAATTTTTCCTGGAATGATTATATTTTTAACTGTTTTAAGTATTAACTATATTGGGGATGGATTGAGAGATGCACTAGATCCAAAGGGATAGGTAATAGGTAATAGGTAATAGGTAATAGGTAATAGGTAATAGGTAATAGGTAATGACTAATGACTAATGATGTGTCCTTTCTTTCTCTACTCCTTTTATCTCCTCTAGTTCCCCTGAACTTATTATATGCGTAACAGTTTGACTCAAAATTGAGTGACTTTTTTACATTTCTGATTTATCAAGGCTAAAATAGCAAAATCTTTTTATGCTATTTAAAGTACTATGAAACTTGGCTTATTGTCTTTAATTGCCACCTTGACTACTACAGTAATATCACTACCTTCTCAGGCTGAAAGTTTAAGTGATTTGAATCAGTTATTAAATACTAAAAAATGTTCTCAGTGTGACTTAAGTAACTCTGGTTTAGTGCAAGCAAATTTAATCGGAGTAGACTTGGCACAAGCAAATTTAGTTGGTGCTAATTTAAGTCAAGCAAACTTAACAGGGGCAGATCTTCGAGGAGCAAATTTAACAGGAACATCGCTCTATGGCGCAAATTTAACAGGAGCAAATTTAACAGGAGCAAATTTATCAGGAACAGACTTAAGAAATGCTTATGTAGCTAACACTAATTTAACATCAGTTGATCTAGATTCTGCTCATTTGGAGGGTATAAAAGGGTTGTCAGAAACGGCTGCTACTGCTGAACAATTTCATCGCTGGGGAGTAAAAGAAGCTGAAAGGGGGAATTACAATGGCGCGATCGCTCATTATCGTAAAGCAATTAAACTTGATCCTGAATTAGCTCCAGCATACTTGGGTTTGGCTATTATTCAATATAATTTTGACCATCGAGCCGAAGCTAAGGCAAATACAGCCATTGCAGCTAAATTATTTAAAAAACAAGAACATCAATTAGGTTATAAAACAGCTAGTGATTTTCAGAAAAAAATGGACTTGATCCAGCAAGCAGAAGATAGTGCTGCACAACAACAAGGAGGTATGGGTAATGTCGGTAAATTTATGGGTAGTGTCGGTTCACTTTTATTGCAGTTTTTACTTTAATTTTTGTGGCTATAATTGTTGATCCTAATGGTTGATTGCTAATTGTTACTATCTAAGGTATTAATATTTAGTTATCATTGATCTGTTTACTTGGCATTAAAAATACCTTTGTCATTTAATCGTAAGAAAAACCAAATTTATACTCAACCGTGAAGGGAAAAATCTTAGGCTCTCGTTATAAAGTTCTTGAGTATATTGCCATGGGAGGATTTGGCAAAACTTATCTGGCGGAGGACACCCAACTACCAGAAAAAGATCGCTGTGTAGTTAAACAACTATATCCTAGTAGTGAAGAGCCACAGTTTTTAGCTATAGCTCGTCGTCTATTTAAAACAGAAGCTTCAACCTTACACCTTTTAGGAGATCACGATCAGATTCCCAAGCTTCTAGCCTATTTTGAAGAAGAAGAAAAATTTTATTTAGTACAGCAATATATTGCAGGGCAAACACTCGAAAAAGAACTGGATTCTGAGAAATTATGGTCGGAAACACAAGTAATAGAATTACTGCGAGATGTTTTAAATATTCTAGAATTTATTCATTCCAAGGGAGTAATTCACCGCGATATCAAACCCGATAATTTAATTCGTCGCCATGAAGATGGAAAATTTGTTTTAGTGGACTTTGGCACAGTCAAAGAAGTGCTGAAAGGACAGACTAACATTGAATTGACTGTAGCAGTTGGAACACAAGGTTATATGCCCACAGAACAAGCCAGAGGCAAACCTCGCCCTACTAGTGATTTATATGCCTTGGGTATGATTTGTATTCAAGCACTTACAGGTACTTTTCCCTTAGATTTAGAGGAAGATGAGGAAGGAGAGATTATCTGGCAGCCTTTAGCTAATGTTAGTCCTCAGTTAGCTACAATTTTGACTCAAATGACAAGATATCATTTTAAAGATCGTTATCAATCAGCAACGGTAGTTTTACAAGCTTTGAATTCTCTCCCCAATGCTAATTCGATTGAGCCTCAACCTGAGAATAATCCTGCCGAGTCTTTGCTTGATAGTTCTGAAGCCAGCAACGTAACACCTGTTTTTATTTCTCCTTTCGCAGAAACTAAGCCAATAAATACCCCAAATTTACCAAATTTAGATGAGAATAATCTAGACCTAGAAGTTCATCACAACTCCGACTACGTATATACTTCAAAAAATAAAATAGCAGTCACCAGAGTTGAACCAATTGCATTCAAAAATATTAATAATAAACAACTTCAATCTCAACCAACTAATAATAATTCTTCCAATAAAACTCGTGAAAATTTAGCAATTAATCGTCCTGTAGTTTGGGCGATCGCTTTTTTGACAGCAATTATCGGTGGTGGATATTTAGTTATCCAGTTTGCTCTTAAGCAACCGTCAAACAACCCTACAACTCCTACTGAGCAACCCGATTCTGATACTCCTAGAATAGACCAAGGAGAAGGATTTAGAAAAAACCTTTAAAGAGGATGTTAAATAAAGCAGCGTCTAACAGCTTCAATCACGTCGGTTACATCTTGGTCTGTCAACTTAGCGGATAAAGGTATGCTAGCGGTTTGTCGTCCAATTTTCATCGCACACGGATAGTCTTCTGGCTGCCACTGCAAGGTTTTTTGATAATAGGGATGTTCGGGAAGGCTTAAATAATGAACACCTGTACCTATATTTTGTCGTTGCATAGCGGTGAGAAACTGATCGCGGTTGATACCTGTAATCTCCTCGTTGATTAAAATTGTGTAGAGGTGATAAGCGTGAATCGTGTGTAACGAATCATCTTATTTTATGCTAGAGTTTCGGGACAATAACCAAGTCCTTTAGTAAATTGTTGGCGAAATGCTTCAATTTCTTTAGTATCGGGTTTGCCGTGTGAAACCACTGCCACTTGATAACGGCGCATCACTTCGACAGGAGACTGTCCCGTCTCTAGACTCCAAAACACCATCTTGAGACGCATTTCTGGCTCATAAGCAATTCCCAATTCAGACATAAAAGCTCGGAAATCTCCGTGTAGTTTGGGTTCAAGAGCTTGAGGGAAGCGAATTTTTACAATCCAACCATCAATTTGATGAATTACAGTCAAAGAAGCATTGACTGTATGCTCCATGTTGCGGAGATAATCAATTGTTCTTAAGGTGACGCTGGCGTTTGCCAAAAAATAAAGATAGTCCATAAACACCATTTTCAGGAAGCTTACTATATAGTCTGACAGGAAACGCAACACTTGCGCTTGGGGAAAAGCACCCGATCTTTTAAATTTGCTATAGGGGATATTACCCAAATGCGAGCGTCCAATATAAACTTGTAACTCAGAATGAACTCAGATTTTTTACTTGCCAGCTACAATTATCAATTACCTCAACAGCTTATTGCTCAAGCTCCCGCCGAGCCTAGAGATAGTTCTCGTCTACTGATAGTAGATTCACAGACTACTTGTATACATAGTGTATTTTGTGATTTGGGTAATTGGCTCAAACCAGGGGATTTATTAGTTCTCAACGATACTCGTGTAATTCCTGCACGTCTTTATGGTCATAAAACTACAGGTTCTCAAGTAGAAATTCTGCTGCTAGAAGAAAAGTTAGATAATTGTTGGTTAGCTTTAGTCAAACCAGGGAAGCGTTTTGTTCCAGGGGCGAAAATTAGCTTTGATTTAGTTGATCCCAGTCAGGATTTAGGTGATTTTTCACTGCAAGCTACTGTAGTCGGGCGAGATGAGGCAACAGGAGGCAGAATTTTACAATTTGAACTACCAGTTGGAAAATCTTTGTGGCAGTTTTTAGATTATTATGGGCAGTTGCCTTTACCTCCCTACATTACTAACCAGGATTCGATTGATAATCGCTATCAAACAGTCTATGCACAACAACCAGGTGCAATTGCTGCCCCCACCGCAGGCTTGCATTTCACTCCTGAATTATTGGCTCAATTACAGCAACAGGGTATTGAACAAACTTATATTACGTTACACGTCGGAGTTGGTACTTTTCGTCCTGTAGAATCAGAAGAAATTATTAACCATACTATGCACCAAGAATGGATTGAAGTTAATCAAGGGACAGTAGATAAAATCATAGCTACCAAAGCCAACGGCGGTAGAGTAATTGCCGTAGGAACAACCGCTACTAGGGCTTTAGAAGGTGCAGCCAAAGAAGCTGGCAAATTAGGCAAGTTCTTAGAAGCTTTTCGAGGTAAAACTGATTTATTTATCTATCCTGGTTATCAATGGCAGGTAATAGACGGCTTAATTACTAATTTCCATTTACCTGGTTCGAGTTTATTGATGTTAGTTAGTGCTTTAATCGGCAGAAAACGCCTGTTAGACATTTATCAAGACGCGATCGCCCTCGAGTATCGTTTTTATTCTTTTGGAGATGCGATGTTGATTTTACCGACAGCAAAAGGATGTTGCTGATTCAAGTAATAACCTACAAAATAATACTGTTAATAGCTATTAGCTTTTCAATAGTTTTTTTCTCTAGATTATTGTTATATTCATTATCCATATTGAACTTCTTGAACTTCATCAAAGAAATTAAGATTATGGGCGCGTTTCCACCACCACAACTCAAATACAAGCTAGCTTTGGTCAATATTCAGGAGCAACGTCTAGCTCGAATTGCCTTGTGGCGTGCTTGCTTGGTAATTGGCTGTGCTATTAGCCTCTGTTTACTACTCACTCAGCCTTATTGGCAAATTAAACACCCAACCCAAATTCAAATTAATGGTACAAAATTGGTTAGTAAAAATACCGTTTATAATGCTCTAAAATTTGATTATCCTCAACTTATTTGGACAGTCAATGGATTGAATTTAATGCAGAAAATTGAATCTATACCCTCAGTTGAGGCTACTAATATTACCAAACAAATAATTCCTCCTCAATTAATTATTTCTTTGCAAGAAAAAAAACCTGTAGCTTTGGCTACATTTCAAGAAAAAGTTGGCTTTTTAGATCTTGATGGTCAGTGGATTGCTCAAGAATTCTATGAAAATATAAATACTAATTTTGCTTTACCTAAACTTCAAGTACTTAACTATCAGACTCGTTATCAACAGCCGTGGAAAAGTATCTATCAACTAATATCTTTACATCCAGAGCTAAAAATCACTACGGTGCAGTGGGATGAATCTAGTAATTTGTTTTTGCATACCAAGATAGGAACAGTATTTTTAGGAGCAGATTTATCTCAACTAAAAAGACAATTTAAAATTATGCTTAAATTACAAAATTTACCCGCTTATGTTGACGATAGCAAAATTGCTTACATAGATTTAAGTAATCCCAATTTAAATGTGATTCAAAAGTACTAACATACAAATGCTATTATAATTTACAAATAAGTATTTCCCCTGAGATCTTCTGCTACTTTAATTACTAAGTCGGTAATTTTTTGGAGGACAGTTATATTTATGTGTTTAATAATTACAAAAACTTTAATATTTTCTACGAATTAAAGTACTTAGATGATAATAAATTGAACTAAGCTGCCGAGTTAAATTGTAGATAAGAAAACTTAAGCGGAAACTTTGATGTACGCCCATGTCTGTAGAAAAAAAACTCGTTCGTACTTTCAACAATGAAATTAACTATAACTCTGAGTTACCCTTGGCGTTAGGCAATTATTCTTTAGGTAGCGGAGTGGGAATACCTTTTAGGGGTAATAACAACTCGCAAATTCCCAAAGAAGAAATTAGGAGTAATAAAATAGTGCCGAGTAATGTCGCCAAAATTAAAGTTATGGGAGTTGGTGGTGGTGGTTGTAATGCAGTCAACCGCATGATCGACAGCCAAGTTTCAGGGATTGAATTTTGGGCAATCAATACTGATGCTCAAGCTCTGAATCATGCTCAAGCTCCCCAAAAATTGCAAATTGGACAAAAAATTACTAGAGGGTTAGGCGCAGGAGGCAACCCCGCTATTGGTCAAAAAGCAGCAGAAGAATCTCGAGATGAAATAGCTCATGCCTTAGAAAATACAGATTTGGTATTTATCACCGCAGGTATGGGAGGCGGTACAGGTACAGGTGCTGCTCCAATTGCAGCAGAAGTAGCCAAAGAAATGGGGTGTTTAACCGTAGGTGTGGTAACTCGCCCTTTTACTTTTGAAGGTAGAAGACGTACTAAACAAGCTGAAACAGGAATTGAAGCTTTTCGTAGCCGAGTAGATACCCTCATCGTTATTCCCAATAATCAATTACTAACGGTCATTTCTTCTGAAACTCCAGTACAAGAAGCATTTGGTGTAGCAGATGATGTTTTGCGCCAAGGGGTACAAGGGATTTCTGACATTATTACCATTCCTGGTTTGATTAATGTTGACTTTGCCGATGTCAGAGCCATTATGGCGGATGCAGGTTCAGCTTTAATGGGAATTGGTATTGGTTCAGGTAAATCTCGTGCTAGAGAGGCAGCTGTGGCTGCGGTTTCTTCTCCTTTATTGGAAGCCTCAATTCATGGGGCTAAAGGAGTAGTAATTAATATTACAGGAGGGTACGATCTAACGCTCCATGAGGTCAATGCTGCTGCTGATAGCATTTATGAAGTAGTTGATGAAGATGCCAACATCATTTTTGGGGCAGTAATTGATGAAAGCATGGATGGCGAAGTAAGAATTACGGTGATTGCCACGGGATTTGACAGCGAAACTGCCAACGGTTTGGATCTAGAAGAGCCTCAAGCAGAGTCACGCAATGTTTTTCCGACGATCGCCAATATACCTCAGCCAGAAAGAAATAAAATTAAAGAAAGCGATCGCTCTCGCATTGAAATTCCTGATTTTCTTCAAAGACGGCGTTTTCCTAAAAATTAGAGTCAAAACGTGAGTATATGACCCAGATAGCTTTAACTATTGCTGGTTCTGATAGTGGTGGAGGAGCAGGAATTCAGGCAGATTTACGAACTTTTGCCATGCATTGTGTTCACGGTGCTAGTGCCATTACGTGTGTAACGGCGCAAAACACTCTGGGTGTAACTCAAGTAGAGGCGATCAGTGTTCCAGTAGTTATTGCTCAAATTGAAGCTGTAGCTACAGATTTGCCACCTCAGGCGGTAAAAACAGGAATGTTGTTCAACCAGGAAATTATTACGGCAGTTGCACAACAAGTAGAGAAGTTTGGATGGCAGCAGCTAGTAGTTGATCCTGTAATGGTTTCCCGTAGGGGAGTCCAGTTAATCGATGATCGGGCGATCGCCCTTTTACAAAATTTACTCCTGCCCCAAGCCTTAATTATTACCCCCAATCGTTATGAAGCTGAAATTTTAAGTGGTTTGAAGATTAACAATTTAACAGAATTACAACAAGCTGCAATTACCATTCATGAACGCTTTGGTACTCAAGTAGTACTCGTTAAAGGAGGAGGATTATCAGGAAACGATCAAGGCACAGATATTTGGTACGACGGCAGCGACATCAGAACTTTATCAACCAAAATTATTAAAACCAAAAATACTCACGGCACAGGTTGCACTCTCTCTTCAGCAATTTGCGCTAATTTGGCATTGGGAGAAGATTTATGGACCGCAGTGATCGCTGCCAAACAATACGTTACCCAAGCGTTAGAACATTCTTTAAATATTGGTCGAGGAAATGGCCCTGTCGGTCATTTTTTCCCTTTATTAAAAAATTAATATCAAAACTCTTAAAAATTAAACCTGATACATGAGACTCGCCAATAAAATTGAGGCTATTTTTTATATCAAAGCCAGACCTCTTTCTCTCGAGGAAATATTTAATTGTCTTCAACAGCAAACTTCAGAGTCGAGCAAAATATCCGAGTCAGACCGCGACTTAATCACCGATGCTTTACTCGAATTAATGAATGATTATGCCCATCGCGACACTGCCTTAGAAATAGTTGAAACAGAGGCTGGTTATACTCTACAACTTAAAACCGAGTATGAATCTCTTCTGAGAGAGTTAGTACCAGCAGAATTGGGGAAGGGAGCATTAAGAACTTTAGCAGCAGTAGCACTCAAAAACCCCATTTTACAGACCGAATTAATCGATTTACGTGGTAGCAGTGCTTACCAACAGGTAGCTGAACTGGTAAAATTAGGGTTTATCCGTAAACGAGAACAAGCTGATGGTCGCTCTTGTTGGCTGGAGGTGACCAATAAATTTCACCAATACTTTGAAATTAGCGATATGGCTATATCTTAGCTATTTTGACACCTATTTTTGACTAGCGATTGCTACCAAAATTATGTCAAAGTAGAAACTAACGTCCATCCATAATTTGGGTAACGAATGATATTTAACTTTGATTTTTTAGATTCTGAAGCACAAGAACAAAATTACAATACTTTGATGCAATACCTGCGTCAACAACATCCTGAAGTTTTGGCACAAATAGCTCAGTCTGCTAGTCCAGATGTCAAACAAATCATTTCCCAAAATGTACAGGGATTGGTGGGGATGCTACCAGCAGGAGATTTTAACGTCAAAGTCACTACAGATCGAGAAAATTTAGCTCATTTGCTAGCTTCGGCGATGATGACTGGCTATTTTCTCTGTCAAATGGAAAAAAGAAGGGATTTGGAAGAAAGTTTGGCTGATTCAGATTCTTTTACTAACCCTTCTTTAACGGAAGAATCACCAGACTCCTAAAAAACCACCTAGCAGTCCGTTGATGGGAATTACTTTTTATCAGGTAAATCCAGACTAAGTAGGAGCTAATAGTTAATCGTGTATCTATCCAGTCAAGCTGAATTACTGTTGACTGAAACTTTTTATTGCTAACTTATTTGAGTCAAATATATTGTACTAACCACCTTTAGCAAAAGTCAGCATAATCAAAAAAGATAAAGCCATACCAGGACTAAGTAGAATAACCAAAGTTAAAAGTTCGTTGGAAGTCATGCTAATTCGCTAGAGGGTGAAATGTAACCTAATTTTTAGCTTAACTCTTTCTCTAGCAATGGATAGGGGAACTAAATATTTTATTAATAATGGTTTGTCTCTTGAATTTTAAATTCTACTGCTGCTGAGAGACGATTATTCAGCCTGATCAATCTCCTAATTCATAGCTTTTATTGCCACAAAATATAATAAAATACCTACTTGATAGCGAAAAGCTCATTATTTTTTAAAAGTCTTCTTGAAATCTTAATAACTGTAATTTACAAGCTAATGAGATATTTCAATAAACGCTGTGCTATGTGTCAGGGCTTATTAAAACTTAATAAACATCAGAGGGATACCTCTCTCTGATAGACTTTTGACTTGAGTGGGCATCGCTTTTGAAAAAATATTTAATAATAAGCAATTAGGGAGGAAAACCTTGCTGGAAAACACCCTCGGTTTAGAAATCATTGAGGTAGTAGAACAAGCTGCCGTCGCCTCTGCTAAATGGATGGGCAAAGGCGAGAAAGATACTGCTGATGAAGTAGCAGTAGAAGCAATGCGCGAGCGCATGAACAAAATCAATATGCGCGGTCGAATCGTAATCGGGGAAGGAGAACGGGATGATGCTCCTATGCTCTATATTGGCGAAGAGGTGGGTATTTGTACTCGCGAAGATGCTAAAAACTTTTGTAATCCAGATGAACTAATTGAGATTGACATCGCAGTCGATCCCTGTGAAGGAACTAATTTGGTAGCATATGGACAAAATGGTTCAATGGCGGTTTTAGCGATCTCCGAGAAAGGTGGATTATTTGCTGCGCCCGACTTCTATATGAAAAAGTTAGCAGCACCTCCAGCAGCTAAGGGTCACGTAGATATTAACAAATCTGCGACTGAAAACCTCAAAATTCTTTCTGACTGTCTTAGTCGCTCAGTTGAAGAATTAGTAGTAGTAGTCATGGATCGTTCTCGCCACGATGATCTGATTAGAGAAATTCGGGAAGCAGGAGCAAGAGTTAGACTAATTAGTGATGGTGACGTGTCTGCTGCCATTTCTTGTGCTTTCTCAGGGACAAATATTCATGCTTTGATGGGTATTGGGGCTGCTCCTGAAGGGGTAATTTCTGCTGCTGCTATGCGTTGTTTGGGTGGACACTTCCAAGGTCAGTTGATCTATGATCCTGCGATTGTTAAAACTGGTTTAATTGGCGAAAGCAAAGAAAGCAATCTGGCTCGTTTAACTGAGATGGGAATTAATAATCCAGACAAAGTATACAATGCGGAAGAGCTAGCTGGTGGCGAAACAGTTTTGTTTGCTGCTTGTGGTATCACCCCAGGTACACTAATGAACGGTGTTCGTTTCTTCAAAGGTGGAGCAAGAACTCAAAGTCTGGTCATTTCTTCTCAGTCCAAAACTGCACGTTTTGTAGATACAGTTCATATGTTTGATCAGCCTAAGTCTCTACAATTAAAATAGAGCGAGGTTTAAATTTCATCACAGGATCTCAATTATTAGTAACAAACAATTAACAGAATGTAAATCCTGATTAAGCAAGTACCTAAATTGTTACGGCGAGACTGTATAAATTGATAAGGCAAGGCAAATAGTAAGAGAATATCTTTTACTTTTGCCTTTTTTAACCAAATTGCCTCAAAAATTTAATTGATACGAAATTATAAAATATAGAGAATCTTTTGCTTTGATTCACATTTTTAGCATTTAGTTAAAGCAAAATCTGCAAAAAACATAATGAATATTGTAGTTGTTGGTTTAAGTCATAAAACTGCTTCTGTAGAAGTACGAGAAAAATTGAGTATCCCAGAAGCTCAAATTGAAGAAGCGATCGCCGTCCTCAAAGGTTATCCCCATATTGAGGAAATAGCTATTATTAGTACTTGTAATCGTCTAGAGATCTATGGTGTGGCTAGGGATATAGAGCAAGGTGTGAAGGAAATTAGTCAGTTTTTAGCTGACAAAGCCAAGATTTCCTTAAGAGAACTGCGTCCCAATCTTTTTACGCTGCTAAGAGAAGATGCTTTACGTCATTTAATGCGTGTTGCTGCTGGTTTAGAGAGCTTAGTTTTGGGGGAAGGGCAAATTTTAGCTCAGGTGAAAAACACCTACAAATTAGGTCAGAAATACCAAGGTTTAGGTAGATTACTAGATCGTTTGTTTAAACAAGCTATTTCTACAGGCAAAAGAGTCCGAAGCGAGACTAGTATTGGTACGGGAGCAGTTTCTATTAGTTCGGCGGCGGTGGAGTTAGTACACACCAAAGTGGATAATCTGCCTGCTTATAGTATTACCATTGTTGGTGCAGGTAAGATGGCTTGTTTACTGGTAAAGCATATGCTGTCTAAAGGGGTAACAGATATTTCGATTGTTAATCGTTCCCACAGACGGGCGCAAAAGCTTTGTGAACAGTTTGCTAACGCTAATCTCAAAATTTACCCCATCAGCGAAATGATGACGGCTGTTGCCCAGTCTCATCTAGTTTTCACTAGCACAGGAGCAACTGAGCCGATTTTAAATCGCGAGAAATTAGAAGCTCATTTAACTTTAGAGCGATCTTTAATGTTGGTGGATATTTCTGTGCCTCGCAACGTGGCAGCCGATGTTAACGAGATTGAAGGTGTCAATGCTTATAATGTTGACGATCTTAAAGCAGTAGTTGCAGCTAATCACGAAACGCGACGACAAATAGCAGAGGAAGCCGAAGTAATTATCGAAGAAGAAGTTACTAATTATATTTTATGGTGGCGATCGCTGGAAACAGTTCCGACTATTAGCTGCTTGCGTAATAAAGTGGAAACTATTCGTGAACAAGAAATGGAAAAAGCTTTATCCCGTTTGGGTTCTGAGTTTGGTGAAAAACATCAGGAAGTCATCGAGGCACTTACTAGAGGCATAGTTAATAAAATTCTTCATGAACCAATGGTACAGTTGAGAGCGCAACAAGATATTGAAGCACGCCGTCATTGTTTGCGATCGCTGCAAATGTTATTTAATTTAGATACTGAGGAACAGTATAGTTAAGTATTAGGGGCGCAAGGTGAGACAGTTGCGGTGGTGAGGCATTGCGGTCTTGGGGAGGGGCTGTGACTTGAATCGCATTCAAGTCCTTGAAAGCCCCGTGGTCTCCCCCCCGAAGCACATGCCGAAAGGTTTCACCGACATAAGCCCTAAAGGACTAGCTACGCGTCGCAAACTGTCGAACCCGAAGGGCTTTCGCCCTTTTAAAAAGCAATTAACAGAAAAAGCGCGACTGAGAAAATAAGTCGTGTTTTTTTATTATCTTAGAAATATGAGAATAAACTATAAACTGTAACTAAATGCTGCCGAGAGAAGAATTATTAAAGCGTGTAGAAAATAAAGACGAAATCGTCCGCGTTATCGATCAAGCTGAACAAGCAATTAAAAATTGGGAAGTAGTTATTACTGATTTTTTTTCCCCACCTGTAGTCGCAGAAGTAGAAACAATCTGCCAAAATTTAACCGGGATTCAAATTTTACCCTGGGGTGGTTATCCTCAAGCGGAAAGACAACGAATTGGTCTAGCTCGTCCCGATCTGCCTTTAGAGAAGTCACAAATTGAATTAGCTGCTTTAGATATTGCAGGCAATTTCCTCTTTGATCCTGCTACCCATAGAGATTTTCTCGGGGCAATTTTGGGTACAGGTATTGTACGAGATAAAATTGGGGATATTATTGTTTTGGGAGAAAGAGGCGCACAAGTAATTGTTGTTCCCGAAATGGTAGATTTTTTAACTACTTCCTTGACTCAAGTACGGTCTGTAGCAGTTAAAACCCAGCCAATAGAATTAAGTGAATTAAAAATTCAACCACCGAAAAAGAAAGAAATGACCACTGTAGAAGCGTCTCTGCGTTTAGATGCGATCGCCTCAGCTGGTTTTGGTATATCTCGTAGTAAAATGGCAAGCGCAATTTCTAGTAACGATGTGCGAGTTAACTGGAAGGAAATAACTCAAGCAAGTTATAACGTCAAAGCTGGTGATTTGATTGCAGTCCGAGGTAAAGGTAGATTGGAAGTTGGGGAAGTATCAGTAACTAAAAAGCAACGCTATCGAGTTAATTTGGTGCGATATAAATAACCATTACTATATCTAATGTGATGTCTGGGTATTAAAATTAAATAAGTTTACTTGACAGTTTTTATGACCACTTCTCCAAAATCAACTACAACAGACGAAATGAAATATGGGGAAAGAGCGATCGCTGAGGGAAAATTAATTACCTTCCCTAACCCCAGAATCGGTCGTAAATACGACATTAATATCACCTTGCCAGAATTTACCTGTAAGTGTCCTTTTTCTGGCTATCCCGATTTTGCAACTATTTATCTTACCTATTCTCCCGATCAGACAGTGGTAGAACTTAAAGCCTTGAAATTGTATATTAATAGCTATCGCGATCGCTATATCCCTCACGAAGAAGTAGTCAATCAGATCTTAGATGATTTTGTGGCTGCTTGTGATCCTCTAGAAGCTACTGTCAAAGGGGATTTTACTCCTAGAGGTAATGTGCATACAGTAATTGAAGTCCATCATCAAAAAGCTTAAACAAGCTAACTCCATAAATGTTAGTTGCTAGTTAATGCTGAAAAAAATCGATTACAATACAAAAGCAAAGATTTATTAAAAAGACTAGACAGTAAAACAACATTATGAAAGACGAAGAAATCAAACCCAGTGTTACTCCTAATCTAGAAGAGCCAAAGTTTGGCTTTAACTCTTATTCTGAGCGTTTAAATGCCCGTGCAGCCATGATTGGTTTTAGTGCGATTTTAATCATTGAATACTTTACAGGTAAAGGATTACTGTCTTGGCTCGGTTTACAATAAGCTAGAGCAAGAATGAGGGATGATAATAAGGAATAAATAATTTAATCTTATTACATCCCTCTTGGAACAATTGAGTCAAGCGAATGAGCGAAGCAGTTATCCAAACTAGTCTTAAAAATGACGATACAGTCTTAATTTCCCCTAATTTACCAGCGTTGGCTCTCTCTCAGGTCAAGTCTGCGCCGATTCAGTTAGGAATTATGGCTTCTGGAAGTGGAACTAACTTTGAAGCTGTGGTTAAAGCGATCGCCGAAGATCAACTTAATGCTGAAATTAAAGTTTTAATTTACAACAAACCCCAGGCAAAAGTAAAACAGCGTGCCGAGAAATATCAAATTCCCACTGTCCTAATCGATCATCGGCACTATAAACAGCGAACCAGTCTCGACCAAGAAATTGTTGCAGTGTTAAAAGCTCATGGTGTTGATTGGGTGATTATGGCAGGCTGGATGCGAATTGTTACAGAGGTTTTACTGAAAGGATATCCCAATCGCGTAATTAATATTCATCCCAGTTTATTACCCAGTTTTAAAGGCATTCGAGCGATTGAGCAGGCATTAGCAGCTAAGGTTAAAATTACAGGCTGTACCGTACATTTAGTTAGTCTGGAAGTCGATAGCGGTGAAATTCTCATGCAAGCTGCCGTACCGATTTTACCTGATGATACCCTAGAGACACTACACGCCAGAATCCAGGTGCAAGAGCATTATATATTACCTCAAGCGATCGCTCTAGCAGCCTCAGTCTAAAGAAAATCTTACCAGATAGTAATTACCGTAAATCTGGTTGGTCAGGAAAGTCTTACAATCAAAACAGACAAAATAAGAATTTTTATCATGTTGCGAAAAATTGTAATTCTATTCATGTCCTTGTCGTTATGCTGGACTACTATTGGTTGTGCTGGTTCAACAACCTCGACACAATCTCAACCAAATTTTAATAATAATACTAGTACTGCTCCTGCTGCACCCACATCAATTAGTGATGGTAAATATCCTGTGCAGCAAGCCACCTATGATGATGTCAGTGGTGAGTATAGCGTAATGTTACTTAATACACCTCCAGGCACACCCCCTGTACTGCAAACTGCACAGTTACAAATGGCTCGGATTAGTGAGGAAGAAGCTGCTCAAGGTGAAAAAACCTATCTTCAGGTGGATAATGGTCAACCTGCGATGTATTTAACGGAAGATTTCAGAATTGAATATGTACACAACGTCACAGAAACCAGAAGCGATCCTCAAACTGGTGAACCTCAAACTGTTGTAGTCCGACGAGAATCTAATTTCTGGACTCCTTTTGCTGGAGCTTTGGCAGGACAGGCTATTGGTAGTTTACTGTTCCGTCCTCAATATTACGTTCCCCCTATCTATCAACCAGGAGTAGTCATGACTGGTTATGGTGGTTATGGCACTAGTTATTCCCAGGCGGTTAATCGCTACCAAGAACGTTATAATGCTCCTCCCGCAGCCGTTAGAAATCAGCGTTTAAGAACTACTGGTAATATACGCAATGCTGCTAGTAATAAAGTTCGTCGCTCTATCAATAAAAATAATAACCGCGCCACTGGTTCTGGGGTAGGTTCTAGTACTTTACGTTCTAGTGGTAAAACTAGCTCTAAACAGCTTAAACGTCCTAGCAGTTTTGGTAGTAGCTCGCGAATGAGAAGTCGTAGCTTTGGTAGTACAAGAATGAGAAGAAGATAAATTAACCTAAGTTTGGGTTAAAAAGCTAAAACAGGTTTCTAAATTAAATAACAATAAATAATTATCCGCTTATTTCGGGAATCATAAGTAAAGTGATACCGCCATCATCTTAATCATGATTGTTTGATAGCGGATTTTATTTGGGTTGGAAATCATGGCAGCTTGGATATATGTTTTAGTCTCAACAGCAATTGTTCTAATGTTGTTGAGTTTTACTATTTTTTTGCTAGGTATTAGAATTTATAACGATTTAGTTTTCAAGAAAAATTCAGCAATTATTTATTTATTCAAGGCGATGCCCTTCGGGCTGGCGTTTGCGTAGCTGCCGTCCTAAAGGATACTGCTTCGCATATAGGCATAGCCAATCGCGCTTTCCATTGTACCTGTTAGTCATTAAGTTTTATATTTCTTGGTAATCTCAGGGGTTCTCATTAGCAGTAATCTAGAAGCATCGGAACTAAAAGTTATTAAATATTTCGAGTTACCAATGCTTAACAAAATCCTATATGCTGACTCTGGTGCAGATAATGCCCAAGATATGCTTAAAATCTTACTAGAGCTTCCCGCTACGAAAAGTTCTCAGTTATCAATTTTGCGTGTAATTTCACCTAAAACTACAGAGGAAGAATCAGAAGCACGGGAACAAGCTAAATCTAAAATTGATGATTTAGTTAGTAAATTAAACATCGAGCCGAGTAAAGTTAGCAGTCGAGTTGAAGAAGGAGAAGCCAAGACTACAGTCTTAAAAGTTGCTCAAGAGGTAGATGCGGATCTGATTGTTATGGGCTCGCGAGGTTTGGGTAAACTACAGGCAATTTTAAGCAACTCTGTCAGTCAATACGTATTTCAATTAACTGATCGCTCGATGTTGTTAGTTAAGGATGACATCTATGTTAAAAAACTGAAAAGAGTAATGGTGGCTATGGATAAGTCGCCTGCTGCTCAATATGCTCTGGATGTTACCCTATCTTTGCTTCAAGGTTATCAAGATGCAGAGATTTTGTTAACTCGTGTCAATCCCGATCTCGATCCCAACCTGTCTATATCCAAGGAAGATATGGAAAACAACCCGATTTTAGCACCTGCGATCGCCAAGGTGAAAAGAATGGGTTTTAGCTATCAATGTTTAGTTACAGGCGGTAGACCAGCACAAAAAATTTGTAGTTTAGCCGAAGCCAGAAACACCGATCTACTAGTTTTAGGTTCTCCTGAACGTCGTCCTTCGATTGCCAAGAGTTTACCCGATATCGAACGTCTTTTAGGCAGTTCTTTGTCAGATTATATTCGTATCAAAGCTCCTTGTCCTGTTCTTTTGGCTAGACAAGAGGAGGCAGTGTAAACTGCTGTTTTCTCTAAAGATTATGCCTGGTAAGGTGGGCAAAAGTATTCTTAAGCACGTTATGAAGTTAAACTGAGTGTTGCCCACCCTAACTCTACTGGTATTTTATTTTCAAGCCTCTTCTTTTTAAGGAGAGGTAATTATCAATTATTGAATTAACTCAACCACTTACTTGCGATCGGCATTCGCCAACCAGTTCCAAAGGCGCGATCAGTTATCTTAATTCCTGGTGGAGCTTGACGACGTTTAAATTCAGCACGAGTAACTAATCTCATTACCTTGGCTACTGTTTCGCGTGCGTGTCCAGCCTGAACAATTTCTGTCTGAGATTGATGTTGACAGACAATGCACTCCAATATATCATCCAGTATCTCATAAGGAGGTAAAGAATCAGAATCTTTTTGCTCAGGTTTTAATTCGGCACTGGGAGGTTTATTGATAATATTAACGGGAATAACTTCATTATTGCGGTTAAGCCAACGACACAACTCAAATACTCGAGTTTTTGGCACATCAGCAATGACCGCTAATCCCCCATTCATATCGCCATAAAGAGTACAGTAGCCTACCGCCATCTCCGATTTATTACCAGTAGACAGGAGTAAATAACCAAACTTATTGGCGATCGCCAT
The DNA here is from genome assembly GCA_964393695.1 of uncultured Pleurocapsa sp. GTDB lineage: Bacteria > Cyanobacteriota > Cyanobacteriia > Cyanobacteriales > Xenococcaceae > Waterburya. Next base: position 12,468 of record CAYMWC010000005.1, on the reverse strand, counting down.
TAATAAATTTCCCCGTATTCGTGACTGGATATTTTCTTCAGCTACTCCAAATTCTGTGCCTGTAAATAAAGGCTCTAGTAAAGTATCATAAGCTGTCATTGCCTCTTGGATCGGTAACTTGTGGCTTTTAATACCTAAATTGCTCACTAACTCCTCGGCATCACTAATAGAATGCTCTGAACTATAGGGAGATGGCATTAATACCCCCAGTACATTCTCTGCACCTAATGCCTTGGATGCCACAGCAGCTACTAAAGCGGAATCTATACCGCCACTCAAACCTAAAATCGCTTTACTAAAACCACACTTCCTGGCATAGTCTTGAACACCCAATACCAAGGCTGCGAATATTTCTTGATTGTCCTCATTTTTCTCCTTATCGATCTTGAAAGGAGAGGAAGATAAAGGAGAGGAAGATTTAGATTTTAGTTGTTCTAACTCTACTACCACTAAATCTGTAGCAAAACCTTTAGCACGGCTTATTAATTCTCCTGTATTGTTAAATACTACACTATAGCCATCAAAAATAAGATCGTCATTCCCCCCAACTTGATTAACATAGATAATCGGCTTGTGATAAGAACTAGCTGCATGGTTTAACATTGCTTCCCTTAGTTGATGTTTGCCCACTGTATAGGGAGAAGCAGAAAGATTGACAATCAGATCTACTCCGATCTGGATTAATTCTTCAAGGGGATTAACTTCGTAACTACGTTTCCCCCAAAATTGTTCATCATTCCACAAGTCCTCACAGATCGAGACACCAATCTTAATCCCATCCAAAGTAAAATAATTCGCCTCATATCCAGGTTCAAAATAGCGATCTTCATCAAAAACATCATAGGTAGGTAACAAACGCTTGTGAAAGATATGCTTGATTTTTCCTCCTTCTACTAACGCCATGCTATTATACAGAGGTTTTTGACCTTTAGAAGCTGCATGAGGATTAGTTTCGACTGTACCGACTAATACCGCCATATTTTCTGGCAATTGAGTGGCGATCGCTTTTAACTCTTTTCCCATTCCTCTGACAAAACTAGGATAGAGCAATAGATCTCTGGGAGGATAACCACAAAGAGATAATTCAGGAGTTAGTAACAAGCGTACATTTTGTTGAGCAGCAGTTTGAGCAGCAGCTATTATTTGCTGGGCGTTATTGTCTATATCACCGATAGTAGGGTTTAGTTGGGCTATTGCTATTTTCATTACCCTTGATGTGAATTAGCTTCGTTTTTGATTCACGGTTTTAAGCTTTTAGCTTTTAGCTCTTAGCTTTATTTTCTTGACAACCTGTTGATGATTTAAATAACATACCCTAGATTAAAAACTTTTGACTTTTGACTTTTGACTTTTGACTTCTACCCAGTGGTACTAGTCATAATCCTTAAAATTAATTGGCTGCCCTCTTCCTGGTGACTCTTGGTAATCCTGATAGTCATCTGAAGCATCATCCTGAGCATCGTCATAATGATCATAATCATCCTGCTCAGAATCATCGTAATCATCTGTATAATCTGCTTCAGGATCTTCAATTGGTTGATAATCGACTACATAATCTCCAGGAATAGATTCAGACTCATTGTCATCCTCGTAACTTCTCCCCAAATTCGTCTCGTAATCACGGTTTAGATCAGCATCATAGTCTTTATTCAAATTTGGCGCATTGTAAGTTGTTTCTGGCTCTTCATAGCTTCTACCTAAGTCGGCAGGATTAACTCCACGTCTAGAAGGAGGAGGAGTAGGCTCAGAATAACGCTCTTCTGTAGTAGGACGATTACGGGGACGAGGACGAGCAGAGGTACTAGGTTTATCATCCCATTCATCCTTAGCATTCCAATCATCATAACTGTCAGTAGGTTTAGGACTAGGACGACGACGGGGACGACTAGGTTTAGCTGCTGCTTGATCTTTATAGCTATAACGATTATCTACTTCGCTATTAGGAGGAGCATAATCACTAGTTTCAGGACGGTTACGGCTTCTACTACGTCTTGGTTCATCTCTCATATCCATGTCTGGTGCTGAAGTTGGTCTTTTTCTTTCTGTCGGACGACGAGTAGAACGAGGTTGAGGATCGTCATAGCCTCTGAGTCTGGGGCTATTATAGTTAGGTTTGCTGTCGTAATTATCGTAGGGGTCGATTTGGTCTAATTCTGCTTCAGTATAGACTCTTGTTCGACTAACAGGGCGATCGCGATCGACAGTTGGGGTATTCTTTCTAGCCTGTTCAGTGGCAACGCCTCGCATCCGCACACTCTCAAAAGCAAAGAAAATTGCTGTCCCTGTCAGTAGAAACTGACCAAATTGCAAAATTGGATCGAGTCTCCAACCATTAAACAGTAAAATAATTCCACAGAGTAAACCTACAGCAGCAAAGAAGATATCATAATCTCTTGCCAACTCTGGACGAATTGAACGCAGGAAAAACAAACCTGCTCCTGCTACTGCTAAAAATAAACCTAAGATAGCTGCTGCATTCAGCCCAAAATTGACCATTATTATTCTCCTAATCTGGCTCTATAAATCTTAACTGATGTCTATCTTTACTTTAACCAGAATTAAATAGATCTATATAAGTTACTAGTTACTCAATTTACTATTATCTCTATTGTTTTGGCTCTTGTGTATTGTGGGGAGAATTTATTACTCAGTTAAGATCTGAAATTTTTAATAAAGGAACGGGATATTGGTGATTTTACCTGCTTTTAACTTAAAGCTACCCCGTTAACCCAAAATGAATTTAAATTAATAAATTTAATCAAAGTTACTCGCTAATGAGCGCAGAAATATTATCCACGTTGGATTTTATCACTCTGACTTAAAACGATCAAAGCGATGGTAGCTGGAATAACTACGATCGCAGCACCTAAGACCAAACTTAAAAGAAAATTACTTAATGAAGGAGTCATAATTTTTTATCCTGACTATTTTTTGTTTTAACTGTAATAATTTACGTTGTTTTGTAATTTTACAAAGTTTTTTAACCAAAACTAAAGTTAATTACAATCTGACTTTTCAAGAAAGCTCAATTTATATTGTATAAGAATGATGCTGGTTAGCCTTTTAATAATTGTTTTAATCCTAGAACTCCTTGCTCCAAAATGCCAGTACAATACATAACAGATATTTACATTCCGTAATATTATGTCAATAGGGCTTATTTAATTAAAGTTATGAATTTATCAAGTTTAGGAGCTTTAGGTATTAGTCTGTTGCTTGGGCTAATGACCATTTTATTTATTTTCAGAATTGTTTTGACCTGGTATCCCCAAGCGGAACTTAACCGTTTTCCTTTTAGCTTAGTAGTTTTGCCTACAGAACCATTTTTAAAGCCTTTACGTAAAATAGTTGCTCCAATAGGAGGAGTGGATATCACCCCAATTATTTGGGTGGGAATTTGCACTCTGGTACGAGAAGTGTTAGTTGGTCAACAGGGGCTGATTACAATGGCTTTAAATCATTAACTCAAGAGGTTTATTAATCACTAAGATGTTCAGCAATAAAATTCGTGTAAATCTCGCCCTTGAGAAAAGCAGGGGTTTCTAAAATCCTTTGATGAAATTCAATCGTTGTTGGCACTCCTGTGATCGCACACTCTCGTAAAGCCCTTTTCATACGCTTAATTGCCAAATCCCGATTTTCTCCCCAGACAATTAATTTACCAATCAGAGAATCATAATAAGGAGGAATTTCGTAGTCTGTATAGACATGAGAATCCATTCTTACCCCTGGTCCACCTGGTGGTAAATAAGCACTGATGCGACCTGGATGAGGACGAAAATTATGTTTAGGATCTTCGGCATTGATCCGACATTCGATCGCATGACCCTTTAAAACCACATCCTCTTGAGTGAATCTCAGTTTTTCTCCTTGAGCGACGCGAATCTGTTCGGCAATCAAATCGATACTTGTAATTACCTCGGTAACAGGATGTTCTACCTGGATACGGGTATTCATTTCCATAAAATAGAAATCCCCCGATTTATCTAATAAAAATTCTACTGTTCCTGCACCGACATAATCAATCGATTTCGCGGCTTTAACGGCAGCATTACCCATTTTTGCCCTTAATTCAGGACTTAAGACGGCACTAGGAGCTTCTTCTAATAGTTTTTGATGACGACGTTGAATTGAGCAATCTCTTTCTCCCAGATGAACTACATTACCATGACTATCAGCGAGAATTTGAAACTCAATATGACGAGGACATTCTACAAACTTCTCTAGATATACTCCCCCATTACCAAAGGCTGCTTCCGCTTCACCTTGGGCAGCTTGAAACATTCTGACTAAATCTGACTCATTTTGTACCAATCGCATCCCACGACCACCACCACCAGCAGTAGCCTTAATCATGACTGGATACCCAATTTGTTGGGCGATGGTTTTCGCTTCCTCTTCATCTCGTAATAAGCCATTGCTACCAGGAACAGTAGGTACTCCAGCCTCCTGCATAGTTTTTTTAGCAGTAGATTTATCCCCCATCGCCAACATTGCTTCTTTAGATGGACCAATAAAGGTTATCTTGTGGTCATTGCAGATTTCTACAAAACGGGGATTTTCGGCTAAAAAGCCATAGCCTGGGTGGATTGCAGTGGCATTACGAGTCAAGGCAGCAGCAATGATATTAGGAATATTTAAATAACTCTTTCCCGATGGTGGCGGCCCGATACAGACACTTTCATCTGCCAACTGAACGTGAAGAGCTTGGCGATCAATAGTAGAGTGGACGGCGACGGTGGCAATGCCCATTTCAGCACAGGTGTGTAAAATCCGTAGCGCGATTTCCCCGCGATTAGCGATCAGAATTTTGTCGAACTGCATTCTTTGAGTAGATAACTAGAGTCATGTTTTAGGATAGAGCTTTTTATGGTACTAAAAAAGAGGCGATATTTATTGCTTACCTAATTCGGAAGGCGGGCGATCGTCACTCCACCCCCACCAAGGAGTACCACATTCACAGAGATAAAATTCTTGATATTTACGGCGACTGAATGCGCCAGCATAAAGAGCATCGCCCATTGTTACAGGGGAGCGACGATTGAGCCAAACATTTTTCGCCTTTGCAGGATTGGTTTTACAGCTAGGACAACAAAAGTTAACTGCATGAACTGCCGATTTAGTCCATTCTGGGGGAACTAGGGCAAAAGCATCCATAAAGTTTATTAAAGATTGGTAATTAGGGATTGACGATTACAAGCTGGGGATAATTCCAATAACCAAATATAAGTTATGGGTTATTTCTGTTATTGTACTTCGATTATCAATTTGCAAGATGGCTTGATTCCCTAGGCTGCTGACTCAATCGCCATTAAGTTAGATCCAAAAAGATTAAGTTTTTCTCAGATAAATAAGAATAATTATCAATAACTATATAATTCTAGAAGGCAAAATTCTCAATAAATTGAACTTAATTTATTAATTGGTACAGTGAAAAGGTTTAACAAAATACTATCTGCTTCCAATATTTATTCTCAAGGGCAAAATTACTTTTATGCTTTGTTATTGTTGGGAACAATGACTATAGGAACTGCTTGTAGTAACAATAACAATTCCACTAAAACTTCCTCAACAGCAAATACTACACCAACTCAAGGCAACGAAACTGTCGTTTTAACCGATTTTGCCGATCACTTGGTGATCCCAACTTACCAAGAATTAATTGCTAAATCTAGTCAATTGCAACAAGCTGTAGCAACCTTTGTCGAAACTCTCAACGAACAAAATCTAAAAGCTACTCGTATCCCTCGGGAACAAAGTGAAGCCTTTGCCTTCGGCCCAGCCGAATCATTAGGTTATGATGCTAATCTAGATGATTAGCCAGTGAACCAGACTGATGTAACTGGCTTAACTAAAAGTAAAGAGCAGCTAAATCCCAATTACGTTCAAACAAAACTGCAAACCACCCAAAAAGGCTTCCATACGAATGCTGGCTATCTCCATGACGGTCGCGCTCGTAACATTGAAGAAGCAATTTTGTGGCATGAGGGAGAGGCAAAAAACGCCAAAGAAACATATCTGAATTTATCAACAAGTGATCGCACTGCGATGATTCAGTTTTTGCAATCTCTTTAATTTTCTACTATTAACCAAAATTATTGGCTATTTTCTGTTGCCATTGTCTAGCTCGCACTTGAGGTAGTTTCTGAATACGCTTTAACCAATGACTCAAAAGGAAGTTGTTTTTCCAGTAGCGCGCTCCAAACGGGACGGGAATATAGTGATAGTTTTTTATAATAAAATTTCAGCAAAACTAATTACTACTGTTCACTGTTGACTGATAAATGTTCACTGTTCAGGCTTGCCTCTATTATCTTCCCAACGGAAGAGAAAAACCATCAAAGCGACTACACCAACCTGTAAAAGCAAATTAGATAAATTAGTAGTAATATGCTGTCCTGTAGCGAGTTTAGCTAAAAAAACAAATGCCCCAATTAAACCAGAGGCAGCAAAAGCAAGATAAAAAAACTGTCTGAAACCTTTATAGGGAGCTTTGGCTTCTGCACGTAAACGGGCATATTTTTCAGGGGTAAGATTATTTTTTTTAGCTCTAGCTAGTTCTTCAGGTGATAGTTCTACCATTATTTAATTTATATTTTGTATTGATACTTCAAGATTTGAAACATTTGCTGGTATATTTATCTTAACTAAAAAAGGAGAGGTAATTTACAAAACAGTAACCTCTCCTCTTCCTATATTTAAATTTTCAAATTTATAGCTGAGATTTTTACAGAAACAGCCTATTTATTGAACTACAACCTTACCTACCATTCCTGCACCACGATGAGGCTCACAGTAATAAGAGTATTCACCAGCTTCTTTAAAGGTAGTTTCGTAGCCTTCTCCAGGAGAAAATACTAGATTTTTGTGAGATTTATCTGCATCGCCATCAAAAACTACGTTGTGGGGAGACATTTTGTTATTAGTCCACTTAACTGTATCTCCTGCTTTGATAGTTACAGTTGCAGGTTCAAACTTCAGCATTCCATTATCAGTACCCATTTTTACCTCTACAGTAGCAGCAGCAGCAGGGTTAACACTGAAGAAAAAGATCGATACTACTAATACTAATGCAGACAATAACAAACTTAATTTTCTAGCCATATTGTTGAACTCTCTTTGTCAAATATGATTTTTTTTAGTTAACGTTCCCAAAAATAGAGAATCAAAACAGGGATCAGACTTAATTTACTATTGCTTTGGCAAGAATTTAATACCTCTTGCTAGCTCTATCCCTCTTATATATATTATTACAGAAGTTTGACGAGTTGTAAAAGTTTGACAGCTTGTCTTTTGACAACTTCGTACATACTAGGAGATTATGACTAGTTGATTACAATCAGCTTTTTTGCGTAGATTTTAATGATTTTGAGAGGAGAAACCATGTTTGCCAGATTATTATCAACATTTTTAGTGTTTTTGACTGCTATGATGTTTACCTTTGCTTATCCTGCCTTGGCTGGAGATGCTGCAAATGGAGGAAAAATTTTTAGTGCTAACTGTGCTGCTTGTCATGCAGGGGGCAACAATGTTGTAAACGGTGCAAAAACTTTAAAGAAAGAAGCTTTAGATAAATATGAGATGAATTCTATTGAGGCAATTATTACTCAAGTTAATAAGGGTAAAAACGCTATGCCAGCTTTTCTAGGTCGTTTAACTGATGCACAGATTGAGGATGTAGCAACTTACGTTCTAGAAAAATCGGAAAAAGGTTGGTAATTGTGGTTAGTTGTCTGCCGATTTTTAATTGATTGATACAAAATACGCTCGGCTTAATATTTCGCGGTTCAACGACGGAATTGCCGAGTTTGTATTAAATTGTTTAAATTCAGCATCGCTTCTGGCTTTTTCGGATGTTTGGCGATCGCTATTTTAGCAACTACTTTTGACCCCACCCATTTGATGTTAATAGACCCGAGCCAGCAAAACATTTTCCCAAACCTGTTCGATGCGATCGCAAAAAATATACTCTAGATCGCTACAAACATCATCTGGTAAATCTACCAAATCTTTTTCATTTTCTTTCGGCAAAATAACTCGTTTAATTCCAGTCCGACAAGCAGCTAAAACTTTTTCCCGCACCCCACCAATTGCTAAAACATCACCGCTAAGATTTACTTCTCCTGTCATGGCTGTATCGGTTCTGATCGGTCGATTGGTTAACAGCGAGCCGATCGCTACTGTCATGGTAATTCCAGCCGAAGGACCATCTTTAGGTACTGCGCCAGAGGGAACGTGGATGTGAATGCCATTATCTTTAAAAACGCTTGCATCTATGCCCAATGTGGCAGCATTAGACCAGATATAGGAATAAGCAATTCGTGCCGATTCTTCCATCACCTCGCCCAAATGTCCCGTCAAAGTAAGATTTTTGCCTTGGGGCAAAAGAACAGCTTCCACAAACAAAACTTCTCCTCCTGCTAACGTCCAAGCTAAACCTGTAGCCACACCTGAGCGAGGTACTTTCCGCAATTCATCCCGCAGGAATTGTTTTGCACCAAGTAAATCTTCTAATTGTTCAGGGGAAATGGTGACGGGGTTAGTATCGCCATTGGCATAACGGAGGGCAACTTTGCGACAGAGAGCACCGATTTGTTGTTCTAGGCGACGTACTCCTGCTTCTCTGGTGTATAACTGAATGATACGACGCAGAGTTTCTGCTGGTAGTTGGACGGCATCGTTAGGAAGTCCAGCTTTTTCCAGCTGACGTGGTAAGAGATAGGTAAGAGTGATCGCTAATTTTTCTTGGTCTGAGTAACCAGATAGTTCGATAATTTCCAGGCGATCAAGTAGGGGTGCTGGTACGTTAGACAGGTTATTAGCCGTACCGATGAAGAAAATTGGCGATAGATCGAATTCTAAATCTAAATACAAATCGCGGAAACAATAGTTTTGTTGTGGATCGAGAATTTCGAGTAAAACGGAGGCAGGATCACCGCGATAGTCCATTCCTATCTTATCTAATTCGTCCAGCATAATCACTGGATTCTTAACGGCGACCCGATGCAAAGCTTGCACGATACGACCTGGCATAGCACCGATATAAGTACGGCGATGCCCTCTTAATTCTGCTTCATCTCGCAAACCGCCAAGGCTGATGCGTTCAAACGGACGACCTAAAGCACGGGCAATTGAGCGACCCAAACTAGTTTTACCAACTCCAGGCGCACCGACAAAACAGAGAACTGTACCGACAGTGTGTTCTTCTAGTGGTTTGGAACTTGATCGATCCGATCTTTCTCCCCAAGCAGCTTGTTTTAATTTGAGAGTTGCCAAGTGTTCGATAATACGGTCTTTGACTTTAACCAAACCATAGTGGTCATTATCCAGAACTTCTCTGGCATTGTGCAAATCTAAATTATCTTGCACGGTATTATTCCAAGGCATTTCTAACAACAAGTCAACATAGGTACGAATTACTCCTCCTTCTGCCGAGTTGTTGCCAACTCTTTCTAAACGGGAAATCTCTCTTTCTGTCTGTTTGTGCGCAGTTTCGGGTAATTGAGCTTCCTTCAGGCGCGAGCGCAATTCTGCAATTTCTTGGGTTTCTGGTTCTATTTCACCTAATTGTTTGGAAATTTCGGCTAATTGCCGCCGCAAAAAGAATTCTCTTTGTTCTTTATCAATTTCTTTTTTGGTTTCGCCGAGAATTTTTCCCTGCAAACGCTGAACTTCTAATTCTTGACTAAAATCTGATAGCGTATCTCGTAAAAGCTTTTCTAAATTTTCCTCTTCTAGGACTGCCTGAGTTTTTTGAACGTCATGTTCCAGAAGCATATGAGTCTGATATGCTAATTCTGCTGGTTCATTTCCTCGAAGTAAAACTGCCAGCAACTCTTGAGGAAAGTTAGGACTGATGGAAGCAAATTCTTGCCAAAGTGATTGAATTGCCCCCACTAGTGCATCTATGGTTGCTGCTGATGTTCCTTGAGCAAGGGCGGTTTCTAAACTGAGTTTTGGCAGTCGATGAAATTTAGCTTCGTAGGTATTGTTGACGATTTCTAATTGTTCGATTTTGACTCGATCTAAGCCTTGAACAAGTAATTGGATCGTCCCTTGTGCCAAACGCATCACGCGCTGTACTACCGTCAGAGTAGCAATGGGATAAATCTCTTCTAGCTTTTCAATCTCAGCAGTGGCATCTTCTGCAAATTTTTGCTCGACTTCTGGACGAACGGTAGCAACGATTAGCTGTTTATTAGAGTTAAGTAAAGCTGCTTCCCCCGAAGCGATCGAGCGCGGTCTTCCTGCTACCAAAGGTAAGGTGATCCCTGGTAATAGTACGATGTTACGTACTGGCAGTAATAATAAGCTGCTTTGCTCGAATTTGATTATTCTGGGCAAAAAATCGGCAATAGAATTGATAACCATAAACCACCTCCGTCGCAATCGCAGTTGTTTGATCGACAGAAAAAGTTTTAGAAAGGAAAATACTATTTTTCTACCTTTATTATCGCTTGCTTTCGATAAGATAGAACGCAATAGTTACGCCTATTTACAGAAGGCGATTAAGCATAATCTCGAGGCGCGATTGCTTACTAAATAATGGTTTCAAGTTTTTGCAACACTACCTACAAGTGTCTTTAATTCTCGACCTCTACTGTTTTGTAGACAATACCCGATTTTAACTCATTGCAACATTAGAGCGATCATAGATATGAGCAAAATCGTTGATAGTTTTGCCTTGAATGTGGCTGTGAAATTGAGGATCAACATCTACGCCAATTTCAGCAGCAGTACGTGCCAACATTGATCTCTCGCGGTTCATGACGTTTTTGTGGTGGCCCATTAATAATGAGCGAGCTTTAGTTTGAACAGACATTTTGCTTTCCTCCTACTTTTCTCTATCACAACTATATCATAATTTCTGTATCAAAAAATACTTTTATTCTGAAAAATCCTGTCTCCCTAGGGCAAATGCATCTATCTTATCGGACCAAAACATAGAAGATTATCCCTCAGACATCACCAAGCCATAAAGCAAGCTCTCTCACAACCACATGGCAATGATGAGGGGCGGGAAGGGCAACTAATATCAAATAACTTTAAATATACTATAAATACAAAAAGGCGATCGCTTAAATTTGGGAATAAAGAAAGGCAACAAAAGTGACAGGAAAACTGAAAATAGAAATTGTCGAATCAGTTGAAACGTAACCGTCCCAGGGTCTAACGAACAAGGTGGTTTTAAATGGCAATGATGTTTTAACTGTAGCAGGATTTGAATTAGAAGAATTAATCGACCTCCGTGCCAATGCTGATGGCATTGTGGTAGAGAAAGAGCGATCGCTGATCTTGTGGGTTGGGTAGAACGAAGTGAAACCCAACCTACAATCTTGCTCATTCTTCAGGTTGGCTAAAATTCTGTAGTTCGCTAATAGCTTCTTCCGCAGTTTGAACCTTTAGCTTCCTTCTCTATATTCTGCTAAGGATAATTTAGCATCTTGAGCAATTTCATCTCTACGTTGTTCAATCATTCGTCTTTGTAATATTTGTATTAGCATTTCTCTTTGTTCTATCGATAAATCAAAATCATTTTTAGATCTTAGCATTTGGTCTTTATATTGTATCGGCGATCGCACAGCTAGCCGTAGGCATCGCTTTATTGTCCAAGATATACTTTAAGTTATGGTTATTAGAATAAAGCAAAGTGAATAAATGACTACATATCAAGAAGTACGTCGTCAAATTGAAAGCTTGACCTTAGATGAGCAAATGCGATTGATCCAAGAATTAGCCTCAATAGTAAGTCATCGTACACCAGCAAAATCTAAACGTAACATTATGGAGTTAGAAGGATTGGGAAAAGATATTTGGCGAGGTATTGATGCTCAAGAATATGTAGATCGAGAACGTCAATCATGGAATGGCTAAATTTATTGACAGGTAAAATTGTCGGCTTAGATACCGCTCCTTTAATTTACTTTATCGAACAAAACCCAAAATACATCACGACAGTTCGCGAATTTTTTAGTTCAGTAAATCGAGGAGAATTTCGAGTTATTACATCAACACTGACATTGACTGAAGTTTTAGTACATCCATTGAGAAATGGTAATGTTAAATTAACTCAACAGTATCAAGATATTCTTTTAAATCAGGACTATCTAACAGTTTTCTCTGTATCTTCTGAAATTGCGAAACTTGCTGCTGAACTCCGCGCCACCAAAAATTTGAGAACTCCAGATGCAATTCAAATAGCAACAGCCATACAAAACGGTGCAGATTTTTTTCTCACTAACGATATGGGTTTGAAAAGTCTGTCAAATTTGACTGTGTTGATTTTGGACGATATCAAAGCCACATAATTATCCTGAAAAAAGCGATCGCTCTATGTAATGTGATGAGAAAAGCGATCTCACTTGACAACAAAAAACTAAAATTAATGCGATCGCTTTTCTGGTAGTTAGCTTTTACAGCGGTTTGCATCTAAATGTGGGACAATAAAGCGTTGTAAAAATAGATCGT